>JAKJGF010000050.1 GCA_022704525.1 Bacillota bacterium
GAAATATCGCTATCCGTCAGGCAGTAGCAGATAGCGATATTTCTGTTAATACTCAGGGAGACATACCGGTAGAACTCGGTGGTTTCAATATGGATATGAGCTCAGGTATCCGTCAGGCAGTAGCAGATAGTGCGAATTCGAATAATCTCAGACCTTCAAATATGGATCTGAGTCTTGAGATGAACAGATAATAGAAGCTGCAAAGGCTAAAACAGAAGCAGCAGTAGAAGCTACTGAAAAAGCAAAACAAACCTTTGAAGACCAGTCTTCCCCCGGAGTAAATGGAACAACAGGTGAAGCCAAACAGCTTAAAGAATCTGAAACAAACCCGGGTTTACTGTGTTTTGAAGGGCCATGAGCCTGAACATTTATTAAATAACTAAAATAAAGCCGGCTTCTGCCGGTTTTATTTTTTTAGAAGGATTTTCAGAAGTTTAACAAGAATTTTTAGTGGGAAGGTTTATTTGATTATCTTTCGGAGGAAATGAACAGACAGACAGCTTTAAGAGAGTTTATAGATGGAGAGAGGTCAGTTCAGACATTCCTCCGGGCTTATCTAAATGTAACGAACTATTATGTAACGAAAAGCGAATGTGAATTAAATAAAGGCTTCTGTGACATACTATTAATCCCTAATTTACTTAATTTTCCTGATATGGGCTATTCATATTTACTGGAGATAAAATATATAAAATCAGCTGATTACAGTAAAAGTAAATTACAGGAGAAGATAAGACTGGCAGGAGAACAGTTAGAGAAATATAAAGATGATACTTCTCTTAAGACTTTTACTGGTACAACGAAATTACTAAAGATTATCCTGGTCTTCTCAGGAGTCGAACTTAAATATAAAGGTCTGGTATAAAGTGCGCCGGAGTATAGTTTATTCAGAAGAAAACTGCTTTTAGAAAATACACTTAAAGGAGGCTATAAAAATCCTATGGTTAGTATGTGTTAAAGAAACACTGACAAACACTCGAATTTACGGGTCGTAACCGCCGTTGGATACTAAAAGAAGTTCTAACAGCCAATGTGCTTACTATCGAGGATAATATTATCCTTTCAATAATTATCTTTATTTATCCAATTCACTGTTAAAATCTGGACAAAATATTTTTCCCTTTTTTTGCTTTTTTATCTCAATTATATCTACCACTACCTCTTTAGGACTACCAATTAATAAAAGCAAATAAAAAATTCGACAGATCTTTATAAAACTCATTCCCCAAAAGAAAATTAAGTGCTAAAATATATAAAAATTTATGAAAGAATAAACTTAAATTATGAATAACAGATTATATGGACAACATAAAATACAGAAATTGCTTAAAGAACTTGAAAGGCGACGGATTAATGGATGGGTTATTGATACACTGGAAAAGGATCTGGATTATGAAGAAAATGAAAAAATCTTACTGGAATATATAGAAACATCTCTCTTCAGAGAAAAGATAATAAAAGCTATGGAGATAAGTAAAAAAGCGCACACAGGCCAGACTCAGAAAAGGTCTCAGGATGAAGAAGGTCTCGATAATATTCCCTACTTCAACCACCCGGTACAGGTTGCTCTTATGGCCTGCAGAAAAAATCTCTCTCCTGAAGCAATACAGGCAAGTCTTTTACATGATGTAGTGGAAGACACTCACTGGTCTCCTAAAGATTTAGAAAAAGAGGGTATGGAGCAAAAAACTTTAAATATTGTAGCAAATCTGACAAAAGATCCTCAGGAAGACAGAAGAGCCTATCTAAACCGTGTAAAAAATCTTACAGGAGAAGCAAAACTGATAAAATGCTTTGATAGATACCATAATATTCTGAGATCTTTTTCTTTGAAAGATATAAAATTCCTGAACCGTTATATCGTGGAATCAGAAGAAATATATCTACCTGCCTTTGCAAAGTATGAGGAACTTTCCGATATGAAAATTTATTTTAATATCTTACTCCAGGAAATTAAAAAATTCAGACTACGGCAACAGATAAGTTAGTATCCATCTCACAAGCCTGTCCCTGTCCGGGTTCTTATGCAAAATGCGGTGCAAAGTGTTAACAAAGTGTTAACAAAGTATTAACATGAAATTATTGACTTCAAAGAAGCCGTTCTTTATAATTATTCTGGGTAATTTTAGTATTCTTATTCTTTAAGGAGAACAAATAAATGAAAATCAATAAAAATAATGTTCAGATACAGAATAAAAAC
The DNA here is from genome assembly GCA_022704525.1 of Bacillota bacterium. Lineage (GTDB taxonomy): Bacteria > Vulcanimicrobiota > SpSt-956 > SpSt-956 > JAKJGF01 > JAKJGF01. The sequence goes on from JAKJGF010000050.1 coordinate 2,201, forward strand.
GCTATAATAAAAGAGGCAAATACTGAATCAGAGGAACAGGTAATTTTAGGTTCTACCTATAAAATACCTGATTTTCTTCAAAAACCACCTGTAATAACAATAGGAGAGGGAGCAGTTACAAAATTAGATCATCCGAAATCAAGAGAAGAATTTACAGAAGGTGGTTTTTTTAAAGCCATACCGGGTAAATACACTATTGATGGAAGTCTTGGAGGAACAATCTTTCCTGATTCATGTGGCAAGATTGAACATATGGCCTTTCAGTTCGGTAATAAAGAATTTGAAAAGAATCTCTGGTCTTCTACCAGAGAGGCAGTGCTTAATGTCTATAAGACACTCTTCAGGCATATGTCACCTGAGACTCAGTTTACCATTGTTGTCCCTGATAAAGAAAGTATGGAAATCTGTCAGAACCTGGTAAAGGAATGTAAACCGGAGAACCCTCAAAGAATTCATATAGTAGATTCAAAAGCTCCTCACGGATTTTCCATATGGATCAGGGATTCTATGATACCTGTAAGGGACGGAGAGGGAAAAGGAAAACTCATAATACAGGATCGCACTTACTGGCCGGGGGAAGATGATGCAATGATACCGGCAATTATTGACGACCATCATGATGATATTTCTTCTGTAAGAAACCCCGTACTCAGAATAGACGGAGGGAATATTCTCAGTAATAAAACCCATGCCTTTGTAGGTATAGATTCAGCTACCCAGACAACAGACCTTCTTAAAGAACTTGCGGAAAATACGGAAAATAAAAAAGAAATAGTCAGATTTTATGAGACTAAATCAGGGAAAGAAGTTATAGAAGAAGGAACTCCTGAAGGCAATCAGGTTACCATAGAACAGATGTGGACTGATATTGCTCTCATGGTATTTGAAAGTGAATTCAATAAAAAGATCTATATAGTAGGTAACGATGATCCTTCTACACCTGATATAATTGAAACACAGCCTGTATTCCATATAGATATGTGTACAACTCCTATCGGGGAAGATACCTTTCTTGTGGGAGATCCTTCTATGGCAATAGAACTATTAAGAAGTCTTCCTCCGGAAGAAGTAAAAAGACTTAATGAAAAAGTTTCAAAAAAATGTGGTTTTAAAGAGACTTCAGATATAATCGGAAAGATTATGGATGCAAATAAAGCTAAAGAATTTCAGGTAAATTTTGATAATCTTGCAAAGGAACTTAAAGAAAAAGGTTATAATGTCCATAGAATGCCATATCTATCTGGCCTTCGAACCACATGGAGTCTTCCCTATCTTACTTATAATAACTGTATACAGGAAAATTACATAGATGATAGTGGAGAACACATCAAAAAAGTCTATCTACCTCTCTATGGTATGGATCCTCTTGATGAAATTGCAGTAGAAACCTATGAAAAATTCGGTTATGAAGTTATTCCCCTGGATATGTCTGCTATTACCATTCTGGAAGGGGCCATAAGGTGTTCGGCCTATCCTATTGATAGAAGTCGTGAAAAGTGAAAGGTGAAGAGTGAAGAGTATATTACAGTATCGTCTCACGTCTCACCAGAGGAAGGATGATTTTCTGTGAAAAAATTTATCTTATTCATAGTTTTTATTATAATTATCTCTCTCCCCTCTTATGCTGAGAAACCCTTGCCCTATGGATATGGCAAGGTAAAGCTTTTAGATAGCTTTGAGAAAGTATCTTCCGAATATAATCTCATACAAATAGGTCTTTTAGGGCCTTTTAAATCCAGGCTTTATGTTTTACAGCTCGAAGATCCTTACATAAAAGAAGTGGATTTTGAATTTAAAGATGGACGTCTTGTATGGATCTGTATAAGATATAAATCTACTACAGGGCAGTGGAATAAACCAAAAATGGAAGGCTATGGAGATTATCCTTTTGAAATAATGGAGAAAAAATTCATAGAGGAATATGGAGAACCTGAAGATACAGATGATGGAGAAGTAAAAAAAGCAAATACTGTTACAGCTATCTGGAAAATATGGACATGGAAGAACGAAAAAACCGTTATGGAATTTGAAGGGGGATGTAAATTTTCTTTTACTGCTCAGGGGGCTTATGTTTATACCCAGAATATCTATCCCGCAGAATTTGAGGAATATATTAAAGAAAAAAGAGAATCAGAGAGAAAAGATTAATTACAATCCTCAGAGCATCACTAAAGAAAATTTGTTAACTTTAAGACAAAATGCTGACTGCTGACTGCTGACTGCTATAATATTCTTAGTTCTCTTTCCATTTCTACTACAGATTGATATCTATCAGACTTTTTCAAACTCATAGCTTTATGAATCACTCCAGAAAGTCTATTGGAAATAGATTGATTATAAAGAAAACACTCTACAAGATGAGCAGTGCCCACAGTGCGTTCAATAGCATCTACAGGATGAATTTTCGTGGCAAGATAATATAAAGAAGCACCTAAAGAATAAATATCTGTTAAAGTATCAGTCTCTCCACCGTACTGTTCCGGCGGAGAATAATAGGTGTTTGCATGTTTTGCAAAGGAAAGGGTTATTTTGTCTGTGTCAAAGATTTTACATAATCCAAATCCCATTAATTTGAGATTCCCTGTATCTTCCAGGAATATATTATCAGGTTTCAGATTCCTCAATACTACAGGATTGGGTCTCATTCTATGGAGATAAGAAAGGACATCACATAGTTGAAGACCCCATCGTAGTAATTGATTTTCTTTTGGTAAACCCGGCATCTGTGAAACAATATCTCTCAAATTTTTACCCTTTATAAAATCCATTACGAGATAATGGCACCTCTGGACTTCAATATAATTCTGAAATTTAGGCAGATTTATGTGATTAAATTTAAAAAACAATCCTGCTACCATACGAAAATGTTTTATTATTTCTTTTCTGTATGATAATGGTGTGGACGAATCCATAAGTAATTCTTTAATAGCCACTTCCTGACCTGTGTCTTCATCGAGAGCTCTGTATATATAACTTCTTTTACTGGTAAAAATTAAAGACAAAATCTTATAGCGATTTACTATTATATCATTTACAGATAAAGACAGATGAGAATTAAAAGGTTCAGCTATACCTTTAGCAGATGAAATTTTATCTTTAATTTTATTTCTGGAAATTGATGTATACATATCACTTAAAGATTCACGTTTAATTAAACGTTTATCAGATCCTATATCAATGTAAAAATCCCCGGATTTACTCCTACCAGACATTTGTTGTCCCGGGTGCAAAGGATCACCATTTAAAACAACCTGTTCCCTTTCCCATGAAGTAGAGACTTCCTTTAGAGGACTTACATATTCCATTACTGCTTCAGAAGAATGATCCCTTTTCCAGGAACTATCTTCTACCTCCTGAACTGAAGGTATATATTCAGGTAAAGCTTCATAAAACTTATCTATAGATTGCTGAGCAGGACTTATAACAGGATGTTTACGGGATTTTAAAAACGATTTTTTTACTATTTGGGAAGGAGATTTCGGCAGAGATTTTCCCGGTGTAATTCCAGAAGTATGTCGCCGGGCAAAAATCCCTTTAGAAAACCTCTCCAGAAGGCCTGCACTCTTCTGAAGTTTATCATTTACTGCAGGAATCTTTTTTGATAAAATACTCTTTCTGGATAAAGTAGTAATCTTTTCCAGATCATCTTTCATTTCCCTTACATCCTGATATCTATTTATTCTGTCAATTTCCATAGCTTTCATTATAATTGTTTCTAATTCAGGAGAAATATCAGGATTTAATTGTCTGCAGGGCACCAGGGGTTCATCATCCAGAGAACGGTCAATACAATCCATAGGCGACTCCATGGTTATTAAATAATACATAGTTGCTCCCAGAGAATATATATCAGATCTCTTATCAGTAGACTCAGTATATTGTTCTATAGGAGAATAATGGGGGGTTATAGTTTTGGCAATACCAAGTGTTTGTACCTGAGCTTCAAATACCTTGGAGATGCCAAAATCTATAAGCTTTAATTTCCCATCTGAAGAAAGTATTATGCTATAGGGGCTCATATCCCTGAAAATAATAGGGTTAGGTTTCATATTATGAAGATATAAAAGGACATCACATAACTCAAGACCCCATTTAATTACATCTTCCTCAGGGAGAAAGTGTTTCTGATGTTCTATAAAAGTTGTTAAATTCTTTCCCTCTATATATTCAAGTATAAGATATCTTCTATCTTCATAATCAAAATAATCTTTAAACTTCGGAAGACTTTCATGCTTTAATTTAAATAAAATTTTAGCTTCACATTTAAACTGTTCTAAAGCCTGTTGCCTTAAATAAGGATCTGTATATACAGTAATCTCTTTAACAAATATATTTTTCTTATTTTTAAGATCAAAACCCTGATAAGTTCTACTTACGGGGCCTGTATGAATAAGTTTAATTATCTTATATCGATCCTGCAGCACCATATCAGGGGGAAAATTACCTTCAATAGATCTCACTAAAATTTCCTCCGGTAATTTATTTTAGTATATACTATATTATAAATGACTTTCTGAAAAAAGCAATAATAAACTTTTTATAAATAAATATAAAACTGTATATTCTGTAATAACAGATTTTATTGTAACAGGATCTTAGATTTTGCGTAAGAGCCCGGACAGAGACAGGCTTTCCATATGGACACCAACTTACCTGTTGCCGTATCAGGTTAATCTTTAAAAAATTATTTACAGAAAGAAATATTTGACACCCCTAAAAACTGCAGATATAATATTGAAAATGCTATTATTAAGGAGAATAGAAAAATGGATTACAGATTTAAAATCCTTATGGTTTCTTCTGAAATGACCCCTTTTGCTAAAACTGGAGGTCTCGGGGATGTAGTAGGTGCACTACCAAAAGCTCTTCGACAGAGAGGGCACGAAATATGTGTGGTCTTACCGAAATATTCCTTCATAGATACACAGAAATATGGTATAGAACTATTTCATTATCCTATGGGTGTAAGAATGGGCAACAAAGAAGAATGGTGTTCTGTTCACAGAAGTTTTTTTGATGGAGTCCCTGTATATTTTATAGAACAAAATGATTTTTTTTATCGCGAAGGCTTATATCATGATAAAGAGATGAATGACTATAGAGATAATCCGAAACGTTTTGCTTTTCTCTGTAGAGCAGCACTGCAGCTATGTCTGGACAGAGGTTTCAGTCCTGATATAGTTCACGCTAATGACTGGCAGACTGCTCTTTTACCTGCCTATCTTAAAACTCTTGACTGGCGTAATACAGTCCTTGAAAGAAGTGCTTCTGTTCTTACAATTCATAATCTTGCCTATCAGGGGGTTTACTCAAAAACAAATTATCCCTATACTGGGCTTGGATGGGAAAACTTTATACCAGGCATATTTGAATATTATAATGCCATAAATTTCCTCCAGGGTGGTATCTATTATGCTGATATGGTAAATACTGTAAGCCCTACCTATGCAAGAGAAATCACAACTCCGGCTATGGGAAACGGTCTGGATAGAAATCTGAGAGCAAAGGAAGACCGTTTCCGGGGAATATTAAACGGCGTGGACTATGAAGTATGGTCTCCTGAATATGATAAATATCTCCCTGCTCACTATTCAATAGATCATCCTGAAGGGAAAAAAATATGTAAAAGAGCATTACAGAAGGTATTTAATCTAAATCCTGATACCCATGTAGCTCTTTTAGGTGTGGTAGGAAGATTTGTTGAACAGAAAGGTTATCATCTTTTAGCAGAAATTCTGGAAGAACTTATGAATACTATGTATATTCAGTTTGTTATTCTGGGAACAGGAGATAAACATCTTGAAAATTTCTACCGATCCATGGCGTATAAATATGGAGACAGGATGGGTGCTTACATAGGTTTCAGTGAAGAACTTGCTCATTTAATTGAAGCAGGAAGTGATTTCTTTATAATGCCCAGTATGTACGAACCATGTGGTCTAAATCAGATCTATTCTCTCCGCTATGGAACTCTCCCAATTGTAAGAGCCACAGGCGGATTAAATGATTCAGTGGAAAATTATAATGAATATACAGGTGAAGGGACAGGTTTTAAATTCTGGGACTTTACCACCTATGCCCTTTATTATACAATCGGATGGGCTGTATCTACTTATTATGATAGACCATATCATATGAAAAATCTTATAAGAAATGCCATGAGCAGAAGATTTTCATGGGATATGAGTGCTCAGGAATATGAATATGCTTATCTGAAGGCACTTACTTAGTACCACTTCAGGTAAAAGAGTACCCAAAAAACTTTAAACATTATACATCTGTCCCTGTCCGGGCTCTGGAGCAAAAGATATACCGTCAAAGGAGAAAGTCATAACTTGAATAAATACAAAACTGTATATTCTGTAATAACAGGTTTCATTGTAACAGGATCATAGATTTTGCGTAAGAGCCCGGGCAGAGACAGACTCTCCATATGGATACCAGCTTACCTGTTGCCGTACTTATTAGAAGATGAAAAGTGAAAGGAATGTAATATGCAAAAATTAAAACAAGTAATAATCATCCTATATCTTATATTCTCCATAACCTTTCCTGTTAAAGCCTGTACTCTATGGGCTGCTACAGGAAAATGTACTGAAAACAACACAACCCTTATAGTAAAAAATAGAGACTGGAAACCTGATAATCACAACGAATTAATGCTTATCATCCCTGAAAAAGGTTATTCCTTCCTGGCACTTTATTCAGCAGGAGGAGGTTATGAAGGTGTAAAAGGAGGTATAAATGAAAAGGGTCTTGTCATAGTTACTGCTACAGCATCTACCATACCTTCTGAGGAAAGAGTCGAAGGGAAAGGATTCCTTATTGAATTATTAAGAAATTATGAAAGCGTGAAAGCTGTTTTAGAAAACAGAGAAATCTTTTCTTCTGGAAAACCGGGTTTTTATATGATAGGAGACAGGGAACATATAGCAGTGATAGAAATAGGAATGAATGGTGAATTTGCTGTAAAAGAAATAGAAGATGGAATTTTATATCATACAAATCATTACACTGATGAAAAACTTCTGAAATTTAATAAAAAAGAAAATGAAAGCAGTAAAATAAGATATAATCGTATTAAATATCTTTTAGAAAACCACGCAAATCCATTAAAAATAGAAGACTTTATAGATATGAGCCAGGACACTCATGATGGCCCTGATAATAGTATCTGGAGAACTGGAAGTACACCGAAAAAAACCAGAACCCTTGGAACCTGGATTGTAGCTATACCAAAAAATGATTTCCCAGAATTATACATAAAATTTGCAAACCCCGAGGAAGATGAAAGAATTTACAGATTTACTCTGGATGAAGCTTTCTGGGAAAGTGGTAAATTTAAAGAAAAATAGTTTCCTGTGAGGTGAAGATTATGAGTGAGACTGATAAAAATTATGATAAAATAAACTCACCTGATTATATAAAGCTCTACAGATCAATGATAGAATTAATATTTGAACATGAAGGACTGATAAATCAAACTCAAAGAGATATACTGGACAGCAAAATAAAGGAATGGAATTTAAATCCTCTGGAAATAAAAAGTCTGGAAGATGAAATAAGAAAGAATTTTTTAAGTTTAAATGGTAAAAACATTCTGAATCAGGCCAGATTTATTATTAATAATGTAAAAAGTAAAAATTATGTAATTCACCCTTTAGAAGATTATGAAGATATACATAACTGGCTCAATCACGGCTTCAGTCTAATAATTGAAGGAAAATATGAAGAAGCCAGCAGGTGTTTTCATAGAGCTCTTGAAATCGAACCCGAAAATACCACTATCTATCTCTATAAAGGTATTCTGGCAGGAGTAGAAAAAAAATATAATGAAGCAATCCTCTGGTTTAATAAAATTTTAAAGCATAACCCGAAAGATCATCTTGCCTGTTATTATAAAGGAATTACTTTATACCATCAAAATAAATTTGAAGAATCCATAAAATACTATGATAAATCCCTTGAGATATATCCTGAAGATACAATTACCCTGGAGTGCAAAGGAGAAGCTCTCTTGAGACTTGGAAGATATGAAGAAACCCTGACATGTTACAATAAAGCACTGAATTTCAAACCCTATGACCCTGCAATCTGGACAGGGAAAGCCCTTATTTTATACACCCAGAATAATTATGATGAAGCACTTTTTAACTGTAAAAAAGCTCTGGAAATTAACAAAAAATATACCAGGGCCTGGCATGTAAAAGGTCTTATTCTGGAAAGGCAGAATAAATTTAAAGAAGCAATTATGGCTTATAATAAAGTCCTGGAGATAGAACCTGATTATATTGAAGCCTGGCATAATAAAGGACTGGCTTTATCTACACAGGGCAAATATGATGAAGCAATTGCCTGTTATGATAGAACACTGGAAATTGATTCTAATTACATCTATGCCTGGTATAATAAAGGACTGGCTTTATCTGCACAGAGCAAATATGATGAAGCACTATTAAATTATAATAAAGTAATAGAGATTGATCCTGAATATATTCAGGCATGGTATAACAAAGGTGTTATCTTAGAAAAACAGGACAAATATGAAGAAGCCCTTATCTGTTTTGATAAAGCCATAGAACTCGATCCTGAATATACTGATGCTCTTTACAACAGAGGGGCTACTTTATATAATCAGGGTAAATACAAAGAAGCACTGGACTGTTATGATAGAATACTTGAGATTGATCCTTACCATATTTTTACCTGGAATGAAAAAGGTATTATCTTTAATATGCTCTATAAATATAAAGAAGCAATTGAATGTTTCAACAGAGCCATAAAGATTAGCCCTGCTTATATAACTGCATGGATTAACATGGGAAATGTATTAAAAGATCAGGGTAAATATAAAGAAGCAATCAAATGTTACAATAAAGCTATAAAAATCAGATCCAAAGAAAATCTTTCCCTTCTCGAAAGAGATACTATCTCAATTATATGCGGAAAATATGAAGAAGCAAATAAATATTATTCCAAAAACTTGAAAGGCCCCTCAGGTAATCAAAATTTTATTACAGCCCTCTATAATAAAGGTCTTGCTTTAAGCCATCAAAAAAAATATAAGGAAGCCCTTGAATGTTACAATAAGGTTCTGGAAATTGAACCACTTGATTTTTTTACCTGGCTTAACAAAGGAGCTCTTCTTACAAAACAGAGAAAGTACAAAGAAGCATTGAAATGTTTTGATAAAGTAATAGAGATTCATCCAGAAGATATTAAAGCACTTGAAAGCAAAGGAATAATTTTAAAGATTCTCCGTAAATATAAAGAGGCACTTCTTTGTTATGATAAAATACAGAAAATTGATAAAAAATACCCTTATATAAAAGCAATAAAGGAACAACTGGTAATTCTTCAAAAAAAACAGGAATATAAAAAAAGTCTTAAACATATAAAAAAGGATTCTAAGAGCTAATTTTATTAGCTTTCAGCTTTCAGCCCTCAGCTTTCAGCTTTTTTCCTTGAGCTGATTGCTGATAGAGAAAATAGAGCATGAGTAAAATTAACGACAATCCTAAATTTGAATATCTGAAACTTTACCGTTCAATGGTGGAATTAATATTCGAACATGAAGGACATATAGATGAAAAACAGAGAGAGGTATTAAATAAAAAGATAGAAGAATGGAACATATCACCGGTTACTGCAAAGATAATTGAAGATGATGTAAAGCTATTAACACCTGAATGTAAAAAGTTCAGCTCTATTTTAGATGAAGCCAGACTTATGGTTGATAAAATACGTTATAAATTTATTTCAGAAGAAAAACAGGAAGAAAATTATTACACAGATGAAGAAGAGGACTATGAAAAAGACTCTCTATGGATTGATAGAGGAAGTAAATTCTTAAAAAAGGAAAAATATGAAGAAGCTCTGGAATGTTTTAACAGAGCTATTGAGTTTGACCCACAGGACAGTATTGCATGGTTTAATAAAGCACTCACACTGGGAAAACAGGGAAAATATAAAGAAGCTATAAGATGTTACAATAAAATACTGGAATATAACCCTTTAAACCCTTCTGCCTGGAATGAAAAGGGAATTATTCTGGATAATCTGGGAAAATATGAAGAAGCCCTTATATGTTTTAATAAAGCCATAGAACTTGAACCTGAATATACTGAAGCATGGAATATGAAGGGATTATCTTTATATAACCAAAAAAGATATGAAGAAGCCCTCAGATGTTATGAAAAGGTACTGGATTTTGACCCTCTCGATATTCATGCTCTGAGCCACAGGGGCTTTATTTTACAAATCCAGGGCAGATATGAAGAAGCCCTCATGGTTTATAATAAAGCATTGAAGCTTGAGGGAGAAAATTCTTTTCTGTGGCATACAATGGGTAATGCCCTGGGTTTTTTATGGAAGTATGAAGAAGCCATTGAATTTTTCGATATAGCACTGGCACTTGAACCTGATAATATATACATATGGGTTGACAGAGGGAAAATTTTAACGAAACAGAAGAAATATGAAGAAGCTATTACATGTTTTAATAAAGCTATAGAAATTAACCCCAATTATATCTATGCCTGGTCAATGAAAGGATATGCTCTGGCAAGACAGAGGAAATACAGGGAAGCCCTTGAATGCTGTGACAGAGCTTTAAAAATTAATTCACACCATATTTATACCCTTGGTACAAAAGCTTCTATTCTGGAAGAAAAAGGAGATTACGAAGAAGCAATTATTTATTATAATAAGGCTTTAGCGATTGATCCTGAATTTAGTCCTATATGGATCAGTAAGGGAGGAAACTTAAAAAAACAAAGGAAATACGAAGAAGCCCTGGCATGTTTTAATAGAGCCATAGAAATTACTCCCGAAAATGGACTTGCCTGGAGTAATAAAGGATCAGTACTGGCAAGACAGAGAAAATATGAAGAAGCTATTAAATACTATGATAAAGCTTTAGAACTTGAGCCAGAAAATATCTATGTGTGGGGTATAAAAGCCATTCTTTTAGAAGAACAGCATAAATATGAAGAAGCTACGCTCTGTTACGATAAAGCTTTAGAGATTGAACCAAAACGAAGCACACTGTGGAATGGGAAAGGATCAGTATTTGCCAGTCAGAAAAATTATAAAGAAGCTCTTGTCTGCTATAACAGGGCACTGGAACTTGATCATGAGGATGTATATGCCTGGAATGGAAAGGGAAATATTCTCTACAATCAAAATCAATATGAAGAAGCTCTTATCTGTTACACTAAAGCTATAGAAGGCAAACCTGATTTTGCCGAAGCCTTTGTTAATAAAGGTCTGACACTGGTAGAACAAAAAAAATACGGAGAAGGAATGGAATATTGTGACAGAGCAATAGAACTTGAGCCTGAAAATTCCTCCTGTTGGAATACAAAAGCCTATGCTCTTGATAAACAGGATAGATATGAGGAAGCACTTAAATATTATGATAAAGCTATAGAACTTGATCCCGGGTGGAGTATGCTATGGAATAACAGAGGTTACAATTTATACAAACAGGGAAAATATGATTATGCTATGAAAGATATAAATAAATCAATAGAATTGGATGAAAAAAATTCATATGCCTGGGACAGTAAAGGGGAATTACTGGTAACTCTGGGAAATTATGAAGAAGCTTTTATCTGTTATGATAAAGCACTGGAAATTGACCCAGAACTCCATACTGCATGGTATAACAGGGGGAATGCCCTGGCAGACATGGGAAAATACGACGAAGCTATTTTTTGTTATGATAAATCGCTGGAGATCTTACCCTCTTACAGTGATGCTCTTAAGAGCAAGGGAAAAATCACAAAAAGTGAAAAAAAGTGAAAACGTCAAGTATTACCCATCACTCATTACGTCAAAAAAATCTTTTCTGAAAAAACAACAGATGAGGTTCTGCCACAAAAGGTTTTAAAAATTTCTGAACTCCCGGATGGTTTTGAAATTCTCCAAGTATTTTATCTGCATCTTCTCTCTGTAATCCTGATGCCATAAGAGCAGGATATGTAAGCTGTAAATCCAATTCTCTATCCTCACCTATAGCTCTTATTCTGAATCTCCGGAGATTACGATGAACTTCAGAATTCTTTGTTAAAATAAAGGGGCCCGGCCCGACCATATCAATATATTCCCTGTTATTAAGTATAAAATTAAGTGTTTCTTTTGCATCTCTTTGTTCTTCTCCTGGAAAACCAAGGAAGAAAAATACCCATATCATAATACCTGATATCGAGGCATCCCGGACTACAGAAGGGGCAAGTTCTCTCTTATAACCTTTTTTCATTAAAGAAAGGACTCTTTCAGAATAAGACTCAAGACCGAATAAAAGTAAACGACATCCTCCTCTATATAGGACTTCAAAATAACTTCTATCCATAATCTCTTCAAAACGTATCTCCCCTGCCCACCGATAAGACTTCTTTCCATCTATAATCATAAGAGCAAGATCCCTCATAACAGCAGGAGGCATAGCATCATCTACAAAATAGAAATTTTTAGCTCCGTATGTTTCATGTAAAAAATTCATTTCCTGGAATATTACTTGAGGTTTCCTTGAACGAAATTTACTCCCCGAAAAATGATGTGAACAAAAAGCACATTTACCCCAGTAACATCCCCTGGAAGCAGACACAGGAAGATAAGCTCCGGGAGAATAATATTTATCCAGAGGAAGATCAGAAAAATCTGGATAAGGAAGATTATTTAAATCTTCATATAACTGTGGTTTATTACATAATATTTTCTTTTTCTCAGGATAGATAAGGGCGGGAACATTTTTCAGATTTCCCCCTTTTAATTCTTCTAAAAGTTTGAGAAGTCCTGTTTCTCCATCAAAAGGAAGATAAGAATCTACACAGGAGAACATACTCTTCTTATATCTCAAATAATCAGAGAGATGGCCAATCATACTTCCCCCCATACATATATGAATAAAAGGAAGATGTTTTTTTATGAGATATGCCAGGGTAAAAGCAGGGATTACCTGACTTTTCCATGCAACTGAAATACCCAGTATGTCAGGATTTTCTTTCTCTATATCCTTAATCTTTTCTTCAAAAAAACCATAAAAGAGATTATTTACACTGTCTTTTACAGCCTGAAATATCTCAGAAGAAGATGAAGTTCTGTAAGGAGCAAAGATAAAATCCTTTAAAGACCATCTGACACCTTTTAAAGTACTGGAAATATAAAAAAGAGCTTTTTCAAGTATTTCTATACTCTTATAATAATCTTCAGGTATAAAATAATCAACAGAGGAACGTAATTTCCTTTTTGCTTCTTCCAGAGGCATAAGAAATTCTGCCGGCAGAAATCTTTCACTCAGAAAATACTCATAAGCTTCCATATTAAAGTCTTTCACAAGAACGTCTATACCTTTATGCTTCAGATATGATTTAAGGAGAGGGATTGCAAGATGAGGCATAAAAGGTTGGCTTTGAGGTGGAAAAACAAGTATTATCTTCAATAATAAAACCTCTTTTCATAAAATAAGTGAATTTTCTACAATTTCCACTAAAATCCTGTTATACTTTTCTTTGAAAATAACACTATTGAAAAAATCATATAGATAATGCTATAATAATACATAAAACATAATATAGATAAACCCTTACTGAAAGGAATTATACATCATATGGAGGAAGTTTATAAAATTACCCTTACAGATAAAAGCTTTTTAGGAGTCCAAAAAAACACACCTCTTATAGAAATAGCAAAAATTATTTTTCCAAAACCCAAAAGACCAATTCTTGGCGCTCTGGTAGATAATAGTATAAATGATTTATGGGAAAAGCCAGACAGAGATTGCCATATAGAATTTATCGATATTACTCATCCTGATGGTGCTATGATTTATGTAAGGGGATTGTGTATGATATTAGCCAAAGCAAATTATGAGGTTTTCCCTAATAGAAAATTAAAAATACTCCATTCTATCTCTAAAGGTCTTTACTGCCGGTGGGACTGTGGAACCCCTATGAAAAGTTCTGATCTGGAAAGACTTCATAGAAGAATGAAAGAAATTACAATAAAAAATTCTCCCTTTATCGGAAAAATCCTTTCTAAAGAAGAAGCATTTAAAATCTTCGAAGCTATGGATAAAAAAGATAAAACAGCTCTTATAAAATTCCGTCAAAAGGATTCTATGAGAGTTTATTTCTGTGACGATTATCCTGATTATTTCTTCGGACGTCTTCCCCCTTCCACCGGTGTTGTAGATAAATTTGAAATTAAACTCTATCCTCCGGGACTTATACTTCGTTATCCGAACCATTACAGTCCTGATGAACTGGCGCCCTATGAACCACAACCCCAGCATGCCCGCATATATAAAGAATACAGAAAATGGGGAGAAATACTGGAAGTATGTGATCTGGCTACTTTAAATACCATAATAATGAATGGAAAAATCAGGGATCTTATCCTTGTAGCAGAAGCACTTCATGAAAAAAAGATTGCTGCCATAGCAGATGAAGTGGCAAAAAATATGGCCAGAATCAAAATAATACTTATAGCAGGGCCATCAAGTTCGGGAAAAACTACTTTTGCCCAGAGACTTATAGTACAGCTCAGGGTAAATGGAATGAAACCCATTGCTATATCTCTCGATGATTATTATCTGGATAATGATAAAACACCTGTTGATGAACATGGTAAAAGAGATTTTGATCATGTTAATGCCATTGATTTAGAACTTTTCAACAACCAGTTACAAAAATTGCTTGAAGGAGAAAAAGTAATAATTCCAAGATTTGATTTCGCAAAAGGCCGTAGAAGTGAACATCAAAAAGAAATTCAGTTAAACAGGAGAAATATCCTAATAGTAGAGGGAACCCATGGATTAAATCCGATTTTAAGCGAATCCATACACCCTGACAATAAATATAAAATATATGTAAGTCCTCTTACACAATTAAATATGGACAATCACAACAGGATACCTACAACTGAAAACAGAATAATAAGACGTATAGTAAGAGACAGTCAGTTCAGAAACTACTCTGCTCTTCAGACCATCCAGAACTGGCCAATGGTAAGAAGAGGTGAAGAACGTTTCATCTTCCCCTTCCAGGAAGAAGCAGATATTATATTTAATTCAGCCCTTATATATGAATTATCTGCTTTAAAAGACTTTGTAGAACCACTCCTGAAGGAGATACCACAAAACCTTCCCGAATATGCTGAAGCAAAACGTCTTTTAAGTTTCACCAGTAATTTCCTGAGTATTAAAACAGAAGGAATACCAGCAAATTCAATATTAAGAGAGTTTATTGGAAACACATGTTTTACCCATTAAAAGTCTTTTTTAGAAAATTAATTTTTCAGAAAAGGATGATGTAAAATGGATTTAAACGAATCTGAAAAAACACTGGCAAAAGAAACAGGTATTGAGGAAGATATTTTATTAATCCTCAAGAAAGAAAATGACAGTGAACTTAAAAAACTCGAAAGCCCTGAAATATATGACATTAAAGGTAATAAAATTAGAGAGTCTTTAGCTGGTATATATTTCAAATACAAAGATTATGAAAGTTCCAAAAGTCTGGTTTATAATCTCAGGAAAAAATTAGCTCCCTCTGGTTATATACCTTTTATATGTGAAATGGATTTTCTTTCAAATAAAAGAAACTGTAATATTGGTGTCTTCAGAGCAAAAGATATATTCGAGGTGATAAACCTCATGGAGACCAACGGAATAAATTATGAGGTCACAACTGAAGAAGTTATAGAGAGATTAAAATACTGGGAAGGACTATGTTCTTTTCAGGTAATCGGCATTCATCCTACCTGGCTTGATATAGATTTTATAACCCTCCCGGATGATCTAAAATCCTTTGCAGAAGATATATATGAATTCTGCCCTGACACACTGGATCAGGGCTACCTGGGGCCTCTTCTGGAAGAAGATTCAGACTGGGATGATTTTGATGAGGCCTTTGACAGTCAGACTACAGAAGACCTGGCAAACTTTCTGGAAAGAAATAGAGCTATATTTTTATGGTGGGATTAATGGACTATATTTTTGCTTCTTTTGTATCGAGGTTTATTGACAAATACTTCCTCTACCTCATCAGGACTAATATTATGCTTCCACCACAATTTGTATATTACTTCTCTCAACCAGATAATACCGGTAATTTTCATAAGAATTAAAAAATCGCTTTAAACTTCTCTATAAAAATGCTCAATCTCTTCTTAATTATAGCAGAAAAGATTAATTTTAACAATTTCATACACTCTTAATCTCCTTGGTACCGCAACAGGTAAGTTAGTATCCATCTCACAAGTCTGTCTCTGTCCGGGCTCTTACGCAAAATCTATGATCCTGTTACAATGAAATCTGTTATTACAGAATATACAGTTTTATATTTATTTAAGTTATAATTTTCTCCTTTGACAGCATATCTTTTGCTCCAGAGCCCGGACAGGGACAGGTGTATATGTTTTTGGATACTTTTTTATCTGTTGCGGTACTTAGTATCTATACCCGTAATTAAAAAGGGAGAAATGAGGATTAAAAGGACAACTTTTCAAAAAAGCTTATGCATATATTCATTATACAGAGATATTCCATTAACTCCCTTCAGGTGATATAATTAAAAAATCATCCTGAAGGGAGTTAAAAAGATGTTTAAAAAATTTATACTGGCCATAACAGTCCTGGTAATTTTATTTATACTTTCCTCCTGCAGTAACAGGGCACAGAATATTAAAGCAGCAGAACAATTACATCAAAAAGCATGGAATCTTGTGGAAGAGCAAAAATATGATGATGCCCTCGGGTGTTTTGATAGAGCCCTTGAACTGGACCCTGCCAATGGAAAAATATGGTTCAATAAAGGTAATACCTTTGTATATCAGAAAAAATATAAAGAAGCTCTGGAATGTTTTGATAAAGCTATAGCATTGGAACCGGATAATAATTATTTCAAAATCAACAGAGAAATGATTTCAGCTTACATAGCAAAGGATCCGAATAATACAGAGAAAAAGTGATAGAATGAGTAATACTTTAATACTGGTTATCGGTATGATAGGGTCTATTTATGCTCTTGTCCAGAAATATTACCCGCCTTTTTAAGTCCTGAAAGAGACTATTTCTCTTTCACTGTTCACTTGCTATTCTCAATTCCTCTAAATAACTCCCATAGTAAGTATATCAAGGGATCTATTCCGTTTAATTCTTTCTTTTAATTCTTCATCCTTCGGATAGAGACGGAGAGCTCTACGATAATTACGAATAGCTCCTTTATAATTCTTCTTTTTCTCACAGATAAGTCCTCTGTAAACATAAAGGGCAGGATAATCGGGATATTCCTGTTCAATTTCGAGAAGAAGTTTTTCAGCTGTAATAAAATCACCTGTTTTTATATAAAAAAGAGCACTTTCTGCCTTTATAGTTAAACTGTGAGGTGCAATTAAAAGAGCTTCCTTATATTTTAATAAAGCAGAAGGAATATCATCAGCTAATTCTCTTGCTTTTTCAAGAATAGAATTAGCTCTCTTTTCATCCTCTAAAAAATTCTTTATCTCTCTTACTTTAAAAGAAAGACAGGAGCTCTGGCAGATCCTGGAAAGTCTGTATTTGCATTTTTCACATTTCTCCGGCCATATATGCCATTTATAATGATCAAAGGAAGACTTGAAAAAATTAGTAAGCTCTCTTAAATTAGGAAAATCTTCAAGTTTAACATTTCCATAGCTGGAAATGGCAAAACAACGCCATACGGTAAGATCAGGCCCTACATCAATAGCAGGGTTACATAAACCACCTTTTGCCATATGAGGAAAAGTCTTTATAAGTTTTCCATAATCAGAATCTCTAAATGTACAGAGTGGGACAAAACAATCCAGACGGGACTGAACACCCATATCTGCAAACCTGAGCAGAAATTCAGTAAGCCTATTACCCATTTTCTGGTAATCTTCAAAAGGAACATGGAGGTTTTGGTAGGAATGCATCGGTACAGCAATTGTCCAGCGGAGATTTTTTATTTTATAATAATCCAGCAGATCCAGTATAAATTCATACTCAAAATCTGTCTTATATACATTATATCCAAGGGTTATATCTACACCCAGAGAAATCATATAATCCAGATTTTTTATAAAAATATCCCATTTACCATCTTTATAATCAGAAGGATGATTGGTATTTAATACTACATTTATTTTTTCATTGGCAAGTAAATAAGCAAGGGATCTATCAAAAATGCCACCGCTGAAAACAACTATAGCATCAAAGTCATCATCTCCTGAGACTATATTAATAAATTCGGCAATTTGGGAATGAAGCATAGGTTCACCACCCAGTAATTTAACAAGACGGCTTTTAGATATTCTTAAAAAATCCAGAACCTTTTTATAATTTTCCAGGGGCATCTGATTGAGTTTACTGTCTTCTTCAAGTTTTTGTTTTGCAAAACAGTAAGGACAGGTATTACTGCATTTATCTGTTAAAAGTATGTTCATCATAAATTGTGAAAGGTGAAAGATGAAAGGTGGCCATAATTTACTATAAATATGGTACTTCAGGTAATCTTTTCACTTTTCACTTCTTTTCTCCTCACTTTCGTACATAAAAATAGCCCTGAGGGCTATTTATTTTATAGAAAATATATAAAACCTTTAATTATTATTTTTCGGATAAAAAACAGCCTTTGTAAAACTCCACTTTCCACCATTTTTTGTAAGCTCTGTTTCAAGTATACCCTGTCCTTTTTCTCCTGTAACAGAAATACTCAGTTTTGCATCACCGGTAGAACCACTAACATTTACACTGCCCGAGGGAAACCAGCCGTAAGACTTTATATTACCGATTTCTTCTCTGACGTGGGGGCTTTTTTCAAGTATTTCCAGAGACATTTTATAAGCTTCCGAATTTTTAATGGCCCCCATTACACCACCTATGATACCTCCGGCAAAAAGAACAATACAGAGAGAAACCAGAATACTGATTACAGTTAAACATCCGCAACCAATTAATATCCATTTTATATAACCTGGTTTCTCTCTATCCATTTTATATAAACCTTACTTGAGCTCTATCTCGCAGGGAGTTGTAAATTGCGGTACAGGTGCTTTCTTTAAGGATGAAGCCATAGCATGAGCGCCCATAGCACCACCCACTAAAGCCCCCACAGTAGAGCCTCCGGGGCCAAACATAAGTCCTATGGAAAAGGCCATAGGAATTGCCATAGCTGTAGCTCCAAGAGCTACCTTATGCCATTTTTTTAATTTAACCTTCTTAAGATGGGGATCCACAGTCTTTGTCATATAACCATCTATATCATCATTAAGGTTTCGAATACCCTGCTTAAATCTCGGGCCTATTACTGCCCCTGCAGATCCTACAAGGGCACCCTTAAGGGCTCCGATTAAAATACCAGAAGATCCTCCTATGGCACCTGTAGCTCCACCAATAACAGCTCCTGCTGCGGCTCCAAGAACTCCTCTTCCAAGATCATCAACAGCTCTTCCTCCTATACCTCCTGCGACTCCACCTATAAGAGCTCCTGCAGGGCCAAGAACAAGTCCCCCTATAACTCCTCCTCCGAAAGTGCCGTCTTTTACAGAAGCTTTACTATTTCCCCAGAGAGTACCTATAGCACCACTAAAGGTTCCTGCGATACCAAAACTTACAGCACCAGAAGGGCCTCCTACGATAGCTCCCATAGCTGCACCTGTAACTGCACCTACAACCGAACCTGCAGCAAGACCACCGGCAAAATTTATTTTATCACTTACAATTGTTCCTGCCAGTCCGCCAATTACACCTGCAGGAACACCATAAATTCCTGAGGAAAAATAACTACTCAGACCACCACTTACAGTAGCTCCTAACAAAGAAATCTTACCATTTCCTGTTGTATCCTTTAACACAATTTCTTTCTGAGTCTCTATGGCTTTAAATCTGGGCTTTGTATACTCATCTACCTTTTTAACAGAACTTTCAAATTTATCTACAACCTGTCTTATAAGACCAGATTTTTCATCTTCATTTGATTTAACAGTTACAGGTTTTACATTGGAAGTTCCGGAAGCAAGTATTTGCATTATTTTTTCTCTCCCGTATCACCGAAAGTAGAAATCATACGAAAAGCTATACCACCAAGGAGACCTGTCACAGTACCCAGGGCGCATCCCATAAGAGTTCCTCCCAGTTTACCATAGGTCTTACTGGTAATAGTCTCTGTTTTAGATGTCATAACTGGTTTTCCATTATTATCTAAAACAGGAGCTTCTCTGTAAACATTTTCCCATCCTCTAGGAGCATAATCGTGGTCATGTTGAATAGGGCCACGATCCCATCCAGACCAGTCATTTTGATACCAATCTTTTGGGATCTCACCAAGATTACGATTTTCTGTAACAGGTACAGGATAGGTTCTTGTAATTACAACCTCCTTTGATTCCTGAAGAGCACCTGCCAGATAACCTCCTGCACCTCCCACTACACCACCTATAGCAGCACCGTGGAGAGCACATTTTCCTGCAGGAGTCATATTCTCATAGGTACCCACTATATGTTCTTTATAAAAACTCTTTACATTATCAGAAAATCTCTGAAGAAAATTTTTCTCTTCAGGTTTCTGATTTCCCTTTATATCCACACTGTCTTTAGTAGTTTCAGGGGCACTCTTATCATTCTGTTTCTTAACAGTACCTGTTTGCCCGTATGTATCAACTTTTCGATTTCCAAGACCTTCTATCATACTGTTGCCTCCTTCCCTTCATTTTTATGCTGACGCACAAGCTTGAAGATATGAGAACATACTGCACCGATTATTCCACCGCCTACAGCGCCTGTACCAAGACCTATAAGGGCACCACTTAAGGGACCTATAGAATTTTCATGAACCAGATGTGGTGTCTGCCACTGTCCTACTTTTGTCCACTGAATATTGGGATCATTTCTATGCCAGTAGCCATCATGTTCATAGGTATAGTAGGTATAACATCTCTCTTCTGTCGTATAATAAGTATAAGAAGTGCCATCACTATTGTAATCGGTATGAGATACTGTTTCATAATAGTAATAATGATGAGCTTCTGTATGACCATCTTCTATATCTCTATGAGTCCAGCCCTGTAGTTCTGGATCCTTTATATCATGAGTCTGCCAGGTCTCTGAAACCTTATCTTTTATGGAATTCTCATAGCCCAGGGCATAACCGGCTACTGTACCTATAACACCTCCCCCTGTAGCACCGATAATCATCATCTTATTCATCTGAGCTTTTGTTTTCTTATCCGGTTCATCACCTATGATATGTTTACCAATCCATTCCCTTACCTTGTTACCGGTTTCTTTCATGGTTTCTATAAAGTCCGAACCTTTACTTGAAGAGGTATCCACTTTATCTTTAACTTCCAGATCTTTTTTAATCTTCTCTTCAGTTTTCACTTTCGATGTAACTAAAGAGGATCTTATATCAGTAGATTTAATATCCATATGTGTCTCCTTTCTCTTAATTATATAAAACTATTCTAAATATTATTCTAAAGTAAAACAGTTTAAAAAACAACATTTTATTGTTAACAAAATGTTAACTTTAAATAAGAAAATTTCAAAAAAATTCCTGATTAAGCAGGTAATAAGCTTATTTTAAAGAACATATAAATAGTAGATTTTTAAATAAAGAAGGTGAGAACTTGCGATTTACTAAAGAAGGAGATAATTTTAAAGAAAACCTCCGTGAAAAAGTGGAAAAAATAAGTAATGTAAATCTCTCTTCCTGTTATCAATGCGGTAAATGCTCAGCAGGATGCCCTATGGCTGAGTCTATGGATATAACTCCCAATCAGATAATGAGATTACTCAACTTAGGAGACTTTGATACTGTATTTAACTGTAAAGCCATCTGGGATTGCATATCCTGTGAGATCTGTACTACAAGATGTCCCAGAGAATTAGATCCTGCAGCAGTTATGGATGCTCTGAGGATACTTTCAAAAGCAAAAGGTTATAAAGGATCAAGAAACTCAGTGGAAAAGTTTAACAAAATATTTTTATACTGTGTCCAGATGTTTGGAAGACTTTATGAACCGGGTCTCGTAGGTGGATTTAATATGTATAATGTAACTCCCTTTAAAGATGTTTTTGACCTTGCTCCTGCAATGTTCTTCAAGGGTAAATTAAAGCCCTGGAATTTTCCACATATTGAAGATATTGAAGAGGTAAAAGTAATGATAGAAAAATGCAACAAATACGCAGAAGAAGAAAGGACTCAAAAGAAATGAAATATGCATATTTCCCCGGATGTTCTTTACATTCTACTGCTTTAGAATATGGAGAATCTACAAAAGAGATCTGCAGAAAAATCGGTATAGAGCTTCAGGAGATAAAAGACTGGAACTGTTGCGGAGCCACACCTGCACATCAGACAAATAGATATCTTGCCACAGCTCTCCCTCTCAGGAATATTGCAAAAGCTGAGAAGATGGGTATGGATATGGTTATACCCTGTGCTGCCTGTTTCTCCAGATCAAAATTTGCCCAGTATGCAGTAGAAAAAGACGATGAATTCAGAAAAAAAATAATAGATGCCGTGGGGTTACCCTATGAAGGCAAGATAAAAATAAAACATCTCCTGCAGGTTATTGCAGAAGATTTAGGTCTTGAGGCCATAAAGAAAAAGGTAATAAAACCCCTGACAGGTCTTAATGTAGCATGTTACTACGGATGTCTCCTTGT
>JAKJGF010000277.1 GCA_022704525.1 Bacillota bacterium
TGGTATATTTACCTTCTCTTTGTTAGAAGCTATGAAGTTATCTATGGATTGTCCAAGAACCAGACGAAATCTTTCTCTTGCATAATCAGTAACTTTAGTTATTATATCATCCGGTGTTATATCACCGAAGCTCGAAAGAGGTCCATACTGGTTAAGGAAAGTGGCTTTTTCTTTATCTATTTCCTTTATATATTCTCCATAAAGAGCTACTATTCCATCATCTTCTATTATACTTGAAACAAGAACTCCTTTTCTTTCCTTTAGAGAAAGTTGATTTTTATATTTAGCTCTTAAATCCTGACAGGCCATATCTAACTGATTTTTTATTTTCTCCAACTTTGCTTTAAGAAGAGTTATAGTGTTTAATAGATTGGAATATATTGTTATTGCAATAGCTCTTCTTCTGGATTCTATAATTGTATTCAACATGGCCTGAACACCTCTTACAAGGCTATTTCTACTTTCTATTATTCTTCCTTTTTTACCTATAAGATTCCAGCTTTTTACTACACCTTCCAGTTCAATCTGACCATTAGCGATTTTTGATCTTAATTGTTCAATCTGAAGGTCTAAATTTTGTTTTTCATTTTTCATCATTTCACTGTAATGCTCAAAATCGACTTTTGTAATCTCAAGAAATCTATAAGCAATTTCTACTCCGAAAGAGGGATTATTTAAAATTCTTGTGGTTTCCTCCTGAAGAGCCTGCATACTCTGTTCTACTACAGTGGTTTCATTTTCTTTCATTATCCCCTCAATTTTGGCCATTGCCTGTGTTTCATAGTACTGGGAATCATTTATTATTCTCTGTCCCAGTTCCTTATCACTTATATCATCATATCGATTGGGATCAATGATAATATTTATTTTACTCCTATCAGGTTTAAGTATAATTCTATCTATTAATTGATCGGAATTTTCCTCATCCAGATTGTTTTTACTTATAAACATAGATGCTTCTTGCTCACTCTGTTTCATCCCTTCTTTTTCTTTTACAAGAAGGCTTTCTATAATATCCTGTCCGAGTTTAAATGCATTTATCTTTAAAATCCTCTGTGTTGGATATTCCATGGCAGAGGTACCAAGACCACTGTAAGAAGTAGGTTTGCCCTGCTCATAATTTGTAAGAACTGGTTTGATATTATCAAAGGGGCTGGCAAGACTTTTTCCAACCTGTGTTCCTATCATAAGAAAACATGCATCACCTATCATCTCTGTCACTTCTTCAACATCAGCAAGTTTTCTGCCATTAGCATTTATAGAGTCTATGAGATAACAGATATCGAAAGGTTTTTCTTTTGTATTAATAGGAGGCAGTGATGGATAATGACAGGAGAAGGTACTTTTCTTATCCATAAAATAATCCAGTTCTTTCAGTGCAGCATAAGCATTTGCTTCCATACCTACCGGTCTTGTTCCACTGGTCCATGCTCCTGCAAGGACTAATACACCATTGGAATTTATTTTTGATACACCTGCATTTAAACAGGCCTGACGTGCCAGATATGCAGTGTCAATAAAAGTTCCTGACCCTGTTCCACCACAGACAGAACATATAATATAGACATCTATTACATCATTTCTTGTGAGTTCAAATCCCAGATCTTTCATTCTTTTTTCATTGCCTATCTGAGTTATTTGATTTAATGCCTGAGCAATAGCTGCAATCATAATATGGCTGTTCCAGAAGAGAGCAAGTCTTCCTGAGACTCTTATCTGTCCTGCTCCATCTTTTATATCATTGGGTGTAAAATCTTTTGGTATCCATTTCCCTATAAGAGGTTGTGCTCCTCCGTCATGGGCTTCTCGAATTATAGCAGATGCATTTTTTACGGTGAGATGAAAAAATTCATTTGGTTCCATCTCTGAAGCAGTCATAGAACCTATGACTTCATCTGTATCACAATCAAAAACCAGATATTTTATTACAGGAAGTTCACCTAATCCGTTTTTGTCCATCAATCTTTTTAGTTTTACTACAGCCCTATGTCCTGTTCCCCCGAGGCCGATAACCAGTGTGGGAATAAATTTTTTAGCCATATAAATAACACCCCTTTTTGTAATCTATGGAAGGTGAGACGTGAAGAGTAAAGAGAAGTTTATAGTCTAAGGTTTAATAATAATCTCTCAACTATAAACTCTCAAATTTAAACTATAAATTACACATCACTCATCACGCATATAATATTCTATGAAAGGTATGTATTCCCTCTAACATATGATATAATATTCACATGGAATCTAAAGAAGACCTTCTAAATAATTTGCAGAATCTCTATCTCAGATTGAGTAGATTATTTGAAAAAAATAAAAAAAATTTCTGCGGAATCTGTCATAGCTGTTGTACTTATATATTTGAACATGGTGTATGTGATATAGAATATGAATATATAAGAAGATATTTACAGGAGAAAGATGATTTTCAAAATGCTGGAAAATTTCGGGATTATATAAGAAAAAAAAGAAACCTTTATGGTGAGTTATTATATACTGAATGTCCCCTTTATGATAAAGATAAAAAAGGATGTTCTATTTATACAGCAAGACCATATTCCTGTAGAGTCTTTGGTTTATATGGAAGAATTCCACCTCCTCCATTCTGTACCTTCAGAGAATATAGTATTATATATTCTTCTAAAAATTTTTATGATATAGCCCCACTGTCAAAAGAGTTTTTTGAAATAAAGAGTTTATACGAGATTCTTACGGCAGATACACCTGAGAAAAAAGCAGAAAGATATTATACTTTAGCAATCCATTTTTATTACAGAGATAATCTGGATAAAGCTAAAAAATTTTTAGAGATGGCTATAGAAACAGACCTGACCCATTCTCAGTCACATTATCAGCTTGCTCTTTTTTATTATGAAAAAGATAATCTTGAGAAAGCAATTTTAAAAACAGAAGAAGCATTAATATATGAACCTGAAAATATTAATATGAGAATAAACCTTGGATTATTTCTTACAAAAAATAGAGAATACTTAAAAGCAAAAGAAGTATTTCTTTATGTTTTAGACAAAGAACCTTTGAATAAGATGGTTCTTTCAGGTCTTGGTAATATATTTTTTCTCACAGGAGATTTTGAGTCAGCCTCTATGTATTGCCAGAAGGCACTAAATGTAGATTCTGAATTTGAAATAGCAAAGATTATTTTAAATCAGTTTTCTAAAGGTCAAACATAGGTTTTAAATATTCTTCAGTTTTCTGTATAATAATATCAGCTTCTCCTGGTTTCAGGTTAAGTGCTTTTTTTACTTCCTCCAGATACATAAGTTCTTCCGTGTCCCATTTGCTTACCATACCTGATGCTGTAACCATTCTAATGGTATTTCTTTTACCCTGAGGGGTTTTTATCCATCGAACTATGTTTTTTAATTTTCTTGGAGAGAATACCTCTTTTTTCAGTCTGCTTTTAGTTCCGGGAGGCAGATCTATTTTATCTATATATTCACTCAAACATGCCCGTTCATTTTCATCCAGCACACCATCTGACCATGCCATTCCTATCATAATACTGATCATATGTCTGGCTTCTTTGTCTTCCATATTGAATTCCATACCACATCCCTGGCAGGAAAGAGTATGTAGATCTATATTATCTCCGCAGACTATGCAGTAAAGATCAGATCTATCTATTTTTCCATCAATTCTTTTTTTTAATTTTTCTATTATCTCTTCTTCTCTCTTTTCTCTCCATGTTTTTTCCTGTCTTTTAGAAATATTTTTCTTGAAATCTATTCCCATACCGATAAGATTCAATATTTTTTCTGAAATTATCGGTTTTCCCTCTATTTTCTTTTTAGCCATAATTATTCCTTTCTACCTGTCTATAGAGATTTTAATAATTTCAGGTTATATTAAGTTCAAATTTATTATAACATATAAGTCAAGAATTAAAGATTGAAAAATGAAACTTTATAAAAAGGAATCATTTAATAATTAGCGAATTTTTTAATTTGAAAATCTACAGGTAGGTGTTATATTAATGACAAGGTTATGCCCAAATTGTGGCCAGGAGAATGATATTGAAAGAGAAATTTGTGAATTTTGTGGTAATACCATTATAGTAGAAGAAATAATTAAATATCTTTCCCAGGGTAAAATACTTGATAAAAGATATGAAATTGTATGTCTTATTAAGTTTGGCGGTATGGGTGCTGTATATAAAGCCAGAGATATAAGGCTTGATGATATATGTGCGGTAAAAGAGATGTCCCGTTTTTATTCATCTTCTGTTAATAGAAAGGAAGCTATAAGGAGATTTAATGAAGAAGCCAAAATACTTACTAAATTAAGACATCAAAGCCTTCCTCGTCTTAGAGATTATTTTATAGAAGATAATAAATATTATCTGGTTATGGATTTTATAGAAGGACAGGATCTGGAAACTATATGGAATCAAACTTATTGTAAGAAATTTGATGAAAAAGAAGTTATAGAATGGGCTTTACAGATTCTCAAAGTACTGGAATACCTTCATGGGCAATCTCCACCAATAATATATAGAGATATTAAACCTTCCAATATTATGTTGAGAAAGGAGACCAATGAAATTGTTCTTATAGATTTTGGAATAGCCAAAACAATTTCGGGCAAAACTATAAGTAAATCCTCTATGGGTACTGAAGGTTACTCTCCTCCCGAACAGTATCATGGTTCAGTTATACCGGCAAGTGATATATATGCTCTTGGTGCAACTATGCATCAATTACTTACAGGGATATTGCCATTAGTTCCTTTTAGATTTGGGACTATTTGTGATAAGAATTCTTCTGTTTCAAGAGAAGTAGAAGAGATAATAATGAAGGCTTTAAAACCGGAAATAGAGGAACGTTTTTCTTCAGCTACAGAAATGATTAAGTCTCTTTTAGCTTTATATAGATCCTCTCATAATCTCCATTCCAGGACGATTGCACTGAAATATCAGATGTCTTCTCAGGAATTGATTGATGTATTAACTGAAAAAACAGAACTTACTTTATCTCAGATAGAAAAACCGATGGATCAAATTGATTTACTTATTTTGCAACTAGATGCTCCTAATTCAGAAATCAGACGGCTTGCAGTAGAGACACTGGCCAATTACAGGGATGATAAAGCAATAAAAGGAATTATAAAGAGTCTGGAAGATAAAGATTTAGAGGTCAGGAAAAAAGCTGTTATAGCTATTGGAAATACTGGTAATACTCAGGCATTACCATATCTTATAAGGATTTTGGAGGAAGATGATGAGGATATAAGAGTCTATGCAGTTTTATCTCTGGGAAAAATAATGGATCAACAGGCTCTATTACCATTAATCAGAGCACTGGAAGATCCTTCTCCTGCCGTCAGAAAACAGGTTGCCCAATCTCTTGGACTAATTGGATCCAGAGATGCTATAAGACCTCTGGAAGAAGCCAGAAATAGAGAAAATCTTTTTAATATTTATCTGAAAGAAGTTATAGAAGATGCTATAGAGAGATTAACTTATGGACCTACAGAAGATCATTATATTGAAAAAGGTAATATTTATCTAAGCCAGGGTAAATATGACAGAGCTGAAGAAAATTATAAAAAAGCCCTTGATTTAAATAAAGATATTTTAGTACCTTATATAAATCTCGGGATCATATATTCTTCTCAGGGAAAATACGACATTGCTCTTGAAGTATATAAATCAGCAATTAATTTATCCCCTTATGATCATGAGCTCTATAATGCCATTGGTAATATATATTCTGTAACAGGTGATTATCTGTCTGCTTATGAACAATATAAAAAAGCTATAGAATTAAATC
>JAKJGF010000051.1 GCA_022704525.1 Bacillota bacterium
ATGATGACCTGATAAAGCAGAAAGAAATCTCAATAGATAATCCTTTACCGCCAGTATTCCCTGTGGTTCTCTATACCGGCACACAGACATATAATGCTCATACTAGATTAAAAGATTTAATAGCTAAACCATATAAACGTTTACAGAGATATGTTCCTGATTTCGAGCATTACCTGGTAACATTGCAGTCAAAACCGAGGGAAGAGCTGAAGAGGATGACTGCCCTGGATAATTTTATTGCAGGATTATTCTATTTTCTGACAGCCAGAACTAAGGAAGAACTTAAAGAGGCAGAACAGGCTGTAAGTGACAGGATAGATTATGCTTCTGAGTTTGGCAGGTTTTATGTGATATGGCTCAGGAAGTATTTAGAACATAAGGGTATAAAGATAAAAACTCATGTTAAAGAAGGAGGGAAAGTTGAGGGGCAATTTGAGGGCAGGCAGGAAGCTATTCTGAAGATACTCAAGAAGAAGTTTAAAGAACTTCCCCGGGCTGTTGAAGATAAGATTAAAGATATACACAGTGTGGAAAAGCTGGAGGAGATATTGCTGGCTACCCTGGATGTAACATCTATAGAAGAAATGGAAAAGATTATCAATCAATGATTGATACAAGGAGATCTATAAAACAATTATTTAATTGTAGCGACAAGTTTTAGATACTCTTCTGCTGGCAGGGAGAGGATGAATAATCAATAGATAGTATTGACTTTTAATATCAAGAAAGGAACTATTGGTAAATTTTATCAAAGAAGGTTGAATTTTTTATAAATTAAGTAGGAATATCAAAGTTTTTAAGATATTTTTGAATTAAACTTCCTGATAAATTCAATTTTTAACTGTACTTTTTATCGAAAATAATAATTTATTTTGCTTATATTACCAATTAAACAATAAAATTACCTGCTTGAATGAACACAGGGTACGGAATGGGAGTTATATAATTTCAACCTCAAAGCAAAAATTAACCATAAAGATAATGGATAATATATGGCCAGTCTGGAAGATTTAAAGAAAGATGCCCTGGTAAAAGGAATTTTAACTGATTCTATTGTAACTGTTGTTGATGTTAAATGGCATGGGAGTAATGCCATAGAACTTTTTTATAAAGATAATAATTCCGGCAAGCCCGGAAGTGAGATATTATACCGGGAAAATGAATCGTCAATAGAGATATTAAAAAAAGGACTTCCCTGGAGTTTTAATGGAGATCCCTCTTTATTCAGACTGGTATCTGAAAGCTATCGAATAAAACTTGCCCATCTCTTTGACCCCTATCTTGCCATTCATACTTCGGTAGTAGAACCACTGCCTCATCAGATTACTGCAGTATATGGAGAAATGCTTCCCAGGCAGCCCCTGAGGTTTCTTCTTGCCGATGACCCGGGTGCCGGTAAAACTATAATGACCGGCCTTTTCATAAAGGAACTGATTATCCGGGGAGATATAAACTGCTGTCTTATAGTCTCACCGGGAAATCTTGCAGAACAGTGGCAGGATGAATTGTATCGGAGGTTTAACCTTCCTTTTGATATCCTGACAAATGACAGAATTGAAGCCTCCCGGACAGGAAATGTATTCAATGAAATGCCTCTCTGTATAGCGAGGCTGGATAAATTATCTCGAAATGAAGAAATACAGGAAAAACTGAAAACCACGGACTGGGACCTTGTGGTCTGTGATGAAGCTCATAAGATGTCTGCCAGTTTTTTCGGAGGAGAAATAAAATATACAAAAAGATACCGTCTCGGCCAGCTGCTGTCCGCAATAACAAGACATTTCCTGGTTCTTACCGCAACCCCTCATAATGGGAAAGAAGAAGATTTTCAGTTATTTATGGCCCTCCTTGATGGAGATAGATTCGAAGGTAAATTCAGAGACGGAGTTCATCAGGTAGATATTTCAGACCTGATGAGAAGGCTTGTTAAAGAAGAACTGCTTAAATTTGATGGAACTCCGCTGTTTCCGGAACGTATTGCCTGCACTGTAAATTATAAACTTTCTGATGGAGAAGCATATCTCTATAAAGAGGTTACTGAGTATGTCAGGAATGAGTTTAACAGGGCTGATTCCCTTGATAAAGACAGGAGAGGCACAGTGGGATTTGCTCTTACCATACTTCAGAGAAGGCTTGCTTCTTCTCCGGAAGCCATATACCAGTCTCTTAAACGACGTAAAGAGAGACTGGAGAAGAGATTAAAAGAAGAAAAACTTTTAAAGCGAGGTGCAGAATATCTGGATAGTATTTTTACTCTCTCAGATGATGATATTGATGACATAGAGGATATGCCTGATGAGGAACTGGAACGGAAAGAAGAAGAACTCATAGACCTTGCCACTGCCGCAAGGACGATAGAAGAACTTGAAATTGAAATAGAGGAACTGAAACGGCTTAAGGATATAGCAAAAGGAGTTCTCAGAAGCGAGAAGGATAAAAAATGGGAAGAACTCTCCCGGATACTCCAGGATAAAGAGATGTTTGATACCCAGGGTAAAAGAGTTAAGCTTGTAATATTTACGGAACATCGGGATACTCTGAATTATCTGATAAATCGCATAAAAACACTTATTGGAAGAAATGAAGCGGTAGTTACAATCTATGGCGGTATGGGAAGAGAAGACCGGCGTAAAGTCCAGGAATCCTTTACTCAGGATAAGAATGTGCAGATCCTTGTTGCTACAGATGCAGCCGGTGAAGGTATTAACCTTCAGAGGGCGCATCTTATGGTAAACTATGACCTTCCCTGGAATCCGAACAGGCTGGAACAGAGATTTGGCCGTATACACAGGATAGGTCAGACTGAAGTCTGTCACCTCTGGAATCTTGTGGCGGCAGAGACACGTGAAGGTGATGTCTTTAACAGGTTGTTTAAAAAACTGGAAGAGGAAAGAAAAGCCCTTGGCGGAAGGGTGTTTGATATACTGGGGAAAATCATTTTTGATGATAGACCTTTACGGGACCTTCTTGTTGAGGCCATAAGATACGGAGAACAACCGGAAATTCGAAACAGGCTTTATATGGTAGTGGATAAAGCCCTTGACAGAAAATATCTGGAGAATTTACTGGAAGAAAAATCCCTTGCAACTGATGCTATGGATAAGAGTAAAATTATGGAAATCGGAAAAGAAATGGAGAGGGCCCAGGCCAGGAGGTTACAGCCGCATTTTATCCTCTCTTTCTTTATGGAAGCCTTTAAAAGACTGGGAGGCAGTGTCAGGGAAAGAGAGGCCCGGAGATATGAAATTTCTCACGTGCCGGCTGCTATAAGGAATAGAGATAGGGTTATAGGCACGGGAGAAGCTGTGCTTACCCGGTATGAAAGAATTGTTTTCGAAAAGGAATTAATAAATCCACAGGGTAAATTTCTTGGAACTCTTATATGCCCCGGTCATCCTCTGCTTGATTCAGTAATAGATATCATTCTGGAAAGACACAGAGAAATTTTAAAAAGGGGAACTATTCTTATAGACCCGTCAGATGAAGAAGATGAAGTAAGAGTATTATTTTACATTGAACACTCAATCCAGGACGGCAGGGTTGATAAATACGGTAATAGAAGGATTGTATCCAGACAGGTTCATTTTGTTGAGATAGACAGAAACTGCATAACCAGGAATGCAGGTTATGCCCCCTATCTTGCTTACGGAGGAGGTCCTGAGAGTGAATTAGAAGGAATCAGAAGTAAAATTCTTCAAGAGAAATGGCTGAAAGATGACCTGGAAGGCAAGGCCGTATCTTATGCGATTTCTACTCTTGTGCCGGTCCATGTTAAAGAAGTAAGAGAGAGAAAAGAAAATTTTATAAATAAAACAGAACAGGCCGTAAAAGAAAGGCTTACAAAAGAGATTAATTACTGGGACCATCGGGCGGAAGAATTAAAACTGCAGGAAGCTGCCGGGAAAATAAATGCAAAGATAAATTCAGCGAAAGCCCGGCAGAGGGCAGATGAACTGGAAAGAAGATTGATGAAGAGATTGGAAGACCTCAAGCAAGAGAGAAAAATTTCTCCTCTTCCTCCTGTGGTTATAGGGGGATGTCTTGTTATCCCGAAAAATCTTATTAAAGTTCAGCCGGAACCGGGATTATTTGCAGGAAATACGAAAGAAATAGAAATGATTGCTATGGCTGCTGTTATGAGGAAGGAAGAAGAGATGGGATTTATTCCTGTAGATGTAAGTGAGGATAAATGCGGTTATGATATTGAATCTTCCATTCCTGGTTCAGGCAGACTCAGATTCATTGAAGTTAAGGGGAGGATAAAGGGGGCAAAGACTGTTACCATAACGAAGAATGAAATCCTGACTGCACTGAATAAGCCTGAAGATTATTTCCTTGCTGTAGTGGAAGTTGAGGATGGCAGGGGAAGTCCTGTGTATATAAAGCCTCCATTTAAGCAGGAACCGGATTTCGGAGTAACCAGTGTAAATTATAATATATCGGAATTGATGAAGTTTAAGATTTAAATATAGAAAGGTAAAAAATATGTCATATAAAAAGAAATTAATAGAAGCAGCCCTTCCTCTGGAAGCTATAAATAAAGAATCTGCAAGGGAAAAATCTATCCGTCATGGTCATCCTTCGACACTTCATTTATGGTGGTCCCGTAAACCTCTTGCAGCCTGCAGGGCTGTGCTCTTTGCTTCTCTTATAGATGATCCGTCTGCAAGGCCGGAAGAGTTCCCGACAGAAGAAGCGCAGGAAAGAGAAAGGAAAAGACTTTTTGAACTGATAGAAAAACTTATAAAGTGGGAAAACTCAAATAATGAAGAAATCCTGGAAGAGGCCCGGAAGGAAATAATGAAATCTACAGATGGAAAACCTCCTCCTGTCCTTGACCCTTTCTGCGGTGGAGGGTCTATACCCCTTGAAGCCCAGAGACTGGGACTTGAAGCACATGGGAGTGACCTAAACCCTGTGGCTGTAATGATTACAAAGGCTTTAATAGAAATACCTCCGAAATTTGCCGGACATCCTCCTGTTAATCCTGAAGCAAGAGAAAAAATGTTTAATAAAATGGACTGGCCCGGTGCTGCAGGGCTTACGGAAGATGTAAGATATTATGGTCAGTGGATGAGAAATGAGGCTGAAAAAAGGATAGGCCATCTTTATCCGAAAGGCCCCAATGGTGAAACTGTTATTGCCTGGTTGTGGGCAAGAACAGTAAAATGTCCGAATCCTGCCTGTGGTGCAGAAATGCCTCTCACCAGTAAATTTAATTTATCAAAGAAAGAAAATAAAAAAACATGGATTGAACCAATAATTGATAAAGAGAGTAAAAAGGTAAAATTTGAAGTGAAAACTGGCCAGGGAAAAGCCCCGGAAGGAACAGTTAATCGAAGAGGCGCCAGATGTATTGTCTGTGATATGCCAATAGCTTTCGGCCATATAAGAAGTGAGGGGAAAGAAGGACGATTAAATCAACAGTTAATGGCTATTGTAGCGGAGGGAGATAAAAAGAGAATATATACATCTCCTATTGATGAACACGTTGAAGCTGCAATAAAATCAAAATCAGAATGGAAGCCTGATACGGAATTGCCGAAAAAAGCACTTGGATTTCGTGTTCAGGCTTATGGGATGACGAAACATGCTGATCTCTTCAGTAATCGGCAGTTAATTGCCCTCACAACTTTCTGCGATTTAATAAAAGACGTAAAAGAAGTTATATATAAAGATGCTTTAAATGCTGGCATAGGAGATGATAATAGAGGAATTAACTCTGGAGGAAAAGGGGCAAAGGCTTATTCAGAAGCATTGGTGACATATCTGGCTTTTGCTATAGACAAATTATCAGATAGGTCATCCAGTATTGCAAGCTGGGATGCTACAAGAGATAGTATAAGAAATACTTTTGCCCGTCAGGCAATACCCATGGTCTGGGATTTTGCAGAAGGTAATCCTTTTTCAGATTCTACAGGTAATTGGTCTACCTGTGTTGAATGGATTTTAAAAGTAATATCATATTTACCTGCAAATACATATGGTAATGTTATACAATCAGATGCTGTAACATTAAATAATAAATTTCAACTTATGATTTCAACAGATCCGCCATATTATGACAATATAGGTTATGCGGATTTATCGGATTTCTTTTATATCTGGCTTCGTAAGAATCTATCAAGTATCTATCCAGATATATTTAGAACTATGCTTGTGCCGAAACAAGAAGAACTTGTGGCAACTCCGTACAGATTTAATGGAGATAAGAAAAAAGCCGAAAGATTCTTTCTTACAGGACTTGGAAAAGCATTTTCCAGTATAAAAAATACTGCCCGTATAGATTATCCACTCACTGTCTATTATGCTTTTAAACAATCAGAAGAAGATAAGACTGGTGTTTCATCAACAGGTTGGGAGACTATGCTTGAAGGGCTTATAAATGCAGGGTTTCAAATAAACGGCACATGGCCTATGAGAACTGAATTAACGAATAGAACAGTCTCTCTTGGCACAAACGCCCTTGCCTCCTCCATAGTCCTTGTTTGCCGGCCCAGAGAAGAAACGTCTCCCATAGCCACCAGAAGAGATTTTGTAAACACCTTGAGAAGAGAACTCCCTCTTGCCCTTAAAAACCTTCAGCAGGGTAATATTGCCCCTGTAGACCTTGCCCAGGCTACTATAGGTCCGGGCATGGCAGTCTTTACCAGGTTTTCCAGTGTTCTTGAAGCAGAGGGCAGCCCCATGTCAGTAAAAACTGCTCTTCAGATTATAAATCAGGAACTGGATGTTTACCTTTCGGAACAGGAAGGAGAAATGGACTCCGGAACAAGATTCTGTGTCTCCTGGTATGAACAGTATGGTCTGACTGAAGGAAATTTCGGAGAAGCTGATGTCCTTTCAAGAGCAAAGAATACTTCTGTAGAATGGCTGGAAGAAGCGGGAGTCCTTCTTGCGGCAAAGGGTAAGGTGAGATTGTTCAGTCTTGATGAATTAAAAGAAAAATGGGACCCGGAGGCTGATAAATATAAAACTATCTGGCTTAATACACATCAGCTTGTAAGGGCACTGAATAAAGACGGAGAAACGGGAACGGCACAGCTCCTTTACAAGATATCTCCAGATATGAGAGAAGCATCAAAGGCCCTTGCTTACAGACTCTATACCATAGCAGAGAGAAAAGGCCGGACAGACGAAGGAGTAGCTTATAATAACCTGGTTGTCTCCTGGCCGTATATTCAGCGGAGACTTGAGGATATATGCAGAGAAAGCGATGAACAATTGAATTTCTTCTAAGTTTGTGTTATTCTAATAAATAGAGGTGATACTTATGAATTATAGAGAAAGAATTACATCAAATCCCGAGATTATGCTTGGAAAACCTGTTATAAAAGGAACAAGGATAACGGTCGAATTGATATTAAAGAAATTATCGGAAGGGTCTACAATAGAAGACATATTAGAAAGTTATCCTCATTTGCAAAGGGAAGATATACTTTCTTCTCTTGCTTATTCTGTAGATGTGATATCGAAGGAAGAAATAATTGTTTAAGCATAAAATACTGGCTGATGAAAATATAGATTATCTTATAATAAAACGGTTGAAACAGGCGGGATTTGATGTAATATCTATTGCTGAAGAATACAGAAGCATAAGTGATAAGGAAATTTTAGAAATAAGCCTTCAATTTAATGCAGTTCTTCTGACTGAAGACAGCGATTTTGGAGAGTGGATTTTTTCTCACAGAAAGAAAGCTGTGAGTGTAATATTTCTGAGATATAACAAAACAGATATAAATAGTATTATAGATACGCTTATATCTGTTCTAAAAAAATATGAAGCTTCTCTGATAAATAAGTTTATAGTTATTACTACAAAGAAAATAAGAATCAGGGATATACCATAAAAAATCGTTATTAATAAAGAGGCATAATAACTTTGGGGGTTGACTTATGGACAATTACCAGCTTGTCACTAAAGGTTTCACCATACTGAGGGAAATGCTTGCCCCTTTTGTAGCAGCTGAATTATCTATTAAATTTAAGGATAATTGGTGGAAAGCAGGGGTATTAAATGTATTAAGAGATGACCAGAGCAGAGACCTTCCTTCTGAAGGAGACTGGGCCGTTCTTGTAGATTCACTTGATATAGCAAGATGTCTTATCCTTATAGATGTTTTGTGGAATGAGGTTTTTAAGAAAAAACTCAGCCTGGATCACCGCAACTGGGTGAAAGAACTCATAACTACCCGGAATAAATGGGCACATAAAGGAGGCGGAGATTTTTCTTCTGAAGATGCCTGGCGTGCCCTTGATACAATGGCAAGGCTTCTGGAACATATTGACAATGAAAGCACAGAAGAAATCAGAGGTCTGGTTAGAGAGGTAAGATACGGAACAAAAGAAGCCTCCACTGCTGTAACGAAATCTCAGACTTCACCTGCTGCGGAAGTAAAAGCACCGGGAGTTTTAAACACCGCTCCCCTCCAGGGCCTTTTACCCTGGAGATTCGTAATAGAACCTCATCCGGATGTAGCCCGGGGTCATTACCTTCAGGCTGAATTTGCCGCAGATTTGTTTCAGGTCTATAAAGGAACTGCCCAGATAGAATATCAGGACGCAACTGAATTCTTCGGAAGAACATATGTAACAGAAGGAATGAAAGGACTCCTTCACCAGGCAATAAAAAGAGTATCAGGTCTTGGAGGAGAACCTGTAATTCAGTTAAAAACTTCTTTCGGCGGCGGTAAAACCCACAGTATGCTTGCCCTCTACCACCTTCTCAGGGGACCTTCGAAACTTGTAAAAATCCCTCATGTAAAAAATGTAATAGATGAAGCAGGAATTGATATCCTCCCGAAAGCTAAGGTTGCAGTTCTTGTGGGAACTGCCCTTAATCCATCAAAAATAAGAAGACCGGCAAATTTCCCAGGCATTACCATAAGAACCATCTGGGGTGAAATGGCTGCACAACTGGCAGAACAGGCCGGTAATCCTAAACTCTATGACATAGTTCGCGATGCAGATAAAGCTTCTGTCCCTCCGGGGTCAGAGGCCCTGATGGAACTCTTCGATTCCTCCGGCCAGTGTGTCATACTGATAGATGAACTGGTAGCCTATGCCAGAGTTTTATATGGAACATCAAACCTTCCGGCAGGAACCTTTGACGCCCTTCTTACTTTTGTTCAGCAATTAACAGAAGCAGTGAGGGCAAGTAATGACAGTATAGTTGTGGCTTCCATACCGGAATCAAATATAGAAATAGGAGGAGAAGCGGGACAGAAGGCCCTGGCCTCTATTGAACACACCTTCGGAAGAATGGAGTCTATATGGAAACCTGTAGGAGCAGATGAAGGTTTTGAAATTGTAAGGAGAAGATTGTTTCTTCCGGTCCAGGATAAACAAAAGAGAGATGATGCCTGCAGGGCTTTCAGTGAAATGTACCGGCAGAATTTCCAGGATTTTCCTGCAGAATGTAAGGAACTCACATATTTTGAAAGGCTGAAATCCTGTTATCCCATACATCCTGAAGTGTTTGAACGGCTTTACAGCGACTGGGCGACTCTGGAGAGGTTTCAGAAGACCCGTGGAGTTTTAAGACTTATGGCTGCAGTTATCCATGACCTGTGGGTCAAAAATGACCATAGTCTTCTCATAATGCCCGGTTCTACACCTCTGGATAATATAAATGTAAGAGAAGAACTCACAAGATATCTCTCTGAAGGCTGGAACTCCGTAATAGAAAAAGAAATCGATGGAATAAGGTCAATACCTCACCGTCTTGATAGAGAAAACCCCAGGTTTACAAAATATATCGCATCAGGAAGGGTTTCAAGGGCAATTTTTCTGGGAAGCGCACCTTCTGTAAGAGAACAGACCGTAAGGGGGCTTGAAGATGTAAGGCTTCGTCTGGGAGTAGTTCAGCCGGGAGAACCTGTATCTGTATTTAATGATTCACTTTCCAGGCTTATTGACAGTCTCAGTTATTTATACAATAACAACAGGCGGTACTGGTATGACCTTCGGCCGAATCTGAAAAGGACTGTAGAAGACAGGGCACAGCAGATACCGGCAGATGATGTGGAAGTAGAAATAGAAGGAAGGCTTAAAGCATTCAGGGATAGAGCCGATTTTGCGGCAGTTCATAACTGTCCTTATTCCTCTCTGGATATACCGGACGAACAATCGGTAAGACTTGCCGTTCTGCCTCCGAAGAAAACATACAAACAGAAAAACCGCAGCAGTAAAGCAGAAGATTTTATCCAGGAAATAATTGCGAAGAGAGGAACTTCCGGCAGGTTATACAAAAATATGCTGGTTTTTGTCGCCCCTGATGATGATATTATAGTTTCTCTTAATTCAGAAGTCAGAAAATTCCTTGCCTGGAAATCAGTGGTCGAAGATATTGAGACTCTTAACCTTGACGCCCTTCAGACCAAACAGGCAAAAGAAAGTCTTAAAAGAAGTAGTGAGACTGTAGATTTAAGGGTAAGAGAGACATACTGCTGGCTCTTTGTCCCCTGTCAGACCGGTACAGACCCCATTAGCCTTGAAGTTTTCAGAATAAGCGGCGGCACGGAAAATCATATTGTAAAGGCTTCAGGTAAACTCATAAGAGATGAACAGCTGATAACCGGATGGGCTCCATCTCTGCTTTTGATGCAGCTTGATAGATGGCTGTGGAAAAATGAACCTCATATCCAGATAAAAAAGGTATGGGACTATATGTCATCATACTGTTATCTGCCCAGACTGAAAAAGATAGATATTCTTCTGGATGCTATCAAGAAGGGGCTTGCATCTGACGAGTATTTTGCCTATGCAGAAGGTGTTGCAGATAGCGGCAGATATCTGGAATTGAAGATTAAAAATGCTTATGTAAATGTGGTTTCTTCCGGATACCTTGTAAAACTCGATGCGGCAAAAAAACAGATAGACAGTGACAGAGAGAAAGAAGAAAAGAAATCCGCTATAACATATCCGGAGAGAGAATCGGATCCAGACAGATTAAAGATAAAAAACAGTTCTGCCGGGGAAGAAGTATATACCGATATATCAGGGAGTGTAATGCCATATTTTCTTCCGGAACCTCCTGCAGAACCTCCCGGGCCGGAGAGGTTTTTCGGAAATATAAAGCTGAATACAGTCCGTATAGGAAAGGATGCCGGCCAGATTGCTGAAGAGGTAGTTCAGCATTTACAAAGTCTACCCGATGCCGAAATTGAGGTGACTCTGGAAATACAGGCAACTGTACCGGGAGGCGTGCCGGAGGATATAGTGAGAGTTATAAGGGAGAATTGCCGGAATCTCAAATTTATGTCTTATGAATTTGAGGACTGATGTGAAAAAAAATCCTGTTTAATCAGTGGTTCTAAAGGTAAATATCTGTTTGACTTCTCAGCTGTTCCGGGTTAAAATTATAACCATATAAACACTGAAGGGGGAAATATAAATGATAAAAAGTATACTTGTACCCATAGGAACATCCAAATGTTCCTTCACTGCTCTTAAAACCGGAGTTAATCTCGCAAATCTTCTGAAGGCCACTCTTCGTCTTCTCTATGTAGAAGATACGACAAAGATGGTAGCGGTAATCGTGGCATGCCGGGGGGTAGCGGGAGTATCAATGGGTTTACCGGGTATTCAAACGGAAAAAGAAGAACTAGAGGAGATAAGAGAAGAGATAGAAAAGGAGAAAGAAGTAGTTCAGAAATATTATAATGAAGTAAAAGAACAGATAGAAGGAGAACATTCACTTGTTGTAAGAACAGGTAAGGTAACAGAAGAAATATTAAAGGAAATAAAAACTGTGGATCTTGTTGTAATGGGTAAGTCTCTTAAAAAAGATGTCTCCGGAGAGATTCAGAGTTCCCTTTTCGGAGTTATCCAAAAGGCTAATAAACCTATGATTGCAGTCCATGACGTGGAAGATTTAGGCAAAAATATTCTTATTGCCTATGATGGTTCTCTTTCGGCAAATAATTCACTTAAAATTCTCGGGGATCTAATTCCTGTTCTGTCTCCAAAGATAAATATTCTTACAGTAAAAAATGATAAAGATGAGGCCTCACACTTACTGAATGAAGGAGAGAGTTATTTTTTACCGTATAAAGTAGAGATAAACAAACTCTGGAAAAGCGGAAAGGTAGCTGAAAATATAATCAAAAAAGTCGAGAAGAAACAAATTTCTTTTGTTGTAATGGGAGGATATGGAGATAATAAATTTAAGGAATTCCTTCTGGGTTCCACAACAGAACAGATTTTAAAGGCTCTGGATATACCTGTAATGGTATGTAATGCATAAAGGCATATAAATTATGATTGATAAAATCAATAAAATTACAGAAAGAATTGAAAGCAAAATTATATCTTACCGAAGGGACTTTCATCGTTATCCTGAAACAGGGTGGAGTGAATTCAGAACAGCCTCTCTTGTGGCAAAAAGATTAAAAGACCTGGGTTATACGGTAAAAGCCGGAAGAGAGGTTCTAAAGGAAGAAGATATGATGGGTCTTCCCTCGGAGGAAGAATTGGAAATAAACTGGAAACGTGCTCTTACTCAGGGAGGAGATCCATTTTTTATGGAAGCTCTTAAAGGCGGTTTTACAGGTGTTGTTGGAATTTTGGAGAACGGTTCCGGCCCTGTAGTAGCTATGCGTTTTGATATGGATGCCCTTGATCTGGCAGAAAGTGAAAGCACTGACCACAGACCTACAAGAGAAGGTTTTGCTTCTATCAATAAGGGAGTTATGCATGCCTGTGGTCACGATACCCATACTGCTGCAGGACTTGGTATAGCAGAAATCTTAATGGAACTTAAAGAACATATACACGGAAAAGTAAAACTCATCTTTCAACCTGCCGAAGAAGGCGTAAGAGGTGCAAAAGCCATGGTTACGGCAGGAGTCCTGGATGATGTGAATTTTCTTCTAGGTCATCATATTTCAAGTAAATGGAAAAAAGGAGAAATATCTCCCGGAATGGGAGGTTATTTTGCCACTCAGAAATTTGATGCCATCTTTAAAGGTCAGGCTGCCCATGCAGGGGCAAAGCCGGAAGAAGGCAAAAATGCCCTTCTTTCTGCAGCCACAGCAGTATTAAATCTCTATGCCATACCAGAACACAGCAAGGGCGCCACCAGGATAAATGTGGGTAAACTGACTGCCGGTACAGGAAGAAATATTATCTGTGACAGAGCCCATCTACTTATAGAAACAAGAGGAGAAAATGACAGAGTAAGTGATTATGTGTTTAAAAAAGCCATAGAGATACTCAATGCTTCTGCCATGATGTATGACTGC
Organism: Bacillota bacterium; assembly: GCA_022704525.1. Classification (GTDB taxonomy): domain Bacteria; phylum Vulcanimicrobiota; class SpSt-956; order SpSt-956; family JAKJGF01; genus JAKJGF01. The sequence continues at coordinate 13,245 of JAKJGF010000051.1, forward strand.
AGACTGGAAATTAAACCTATGGGCAGTGCCAGGAGCAGGGAAAGTGATAAGGAACTGGCAGAAAGAGTAGAAAAAATTGCAAAAGAAATAGGTGCTTTTTCTTTTGTTACTCAAAAGTCAGAAGGTGGTTGTGAAGATATTACATATATGATGGCCATGGTTCAGCAAAATGGAGGTCTTGCCACAAATATTGGAATTGGAGCAAATCTGAGTGAAGCAATCGGCAAAGAGGTAATTCTCAGGGGACATACGCCTGAATTTGATATTGATGAAGGCTCTTTTAAGTATACACTTAAACTTCTAACGGCAGTTGCTATGGATATTTTTAAGGGTAATGGGTGATGTGGCATAATGCGTAATGTGTGATTACCCGTGACGCCTACCTTTATTGAGTTAATAATAATTATCTGTGTGATAATTATTTCTGTGAGAATATGAAGTTATAAGAAACCAGAGATAACTGAAAATACTTGTAAGAAACCGGGAATATCTGAAAATACATGTGATTTCCCCGAGTTTGGAAATAAAAGCCCTTTAAGGTCAATACATCTTAAATGAATTATGCATCCCCATCTGTAAAGGGTTCTATACCTTTCATTTCATAACCGGCTGATAACTTTATTCTGTTTTTAAAATTGCTGAACCCTTCAACAGGGTCTATATTACTTACATTTAATTTACTGAAGATACCTCTCTCGAAGATGATTGAATATATATATTCGTTTTCTCTGTTGCCCGTTTTTTTACTGAGTCTCTGGGTATAACCGGAAATCAATATCTTTTCTATAGAGGCACTTATATTGAAAAGATTACCAGCAAAAAAGAAAGCCATACCCGTAACACACCTCGCATAATCTTCCTGCAGTTCTTTTGTTGTTTTCTCTTTTATTGTTAACTTACTTCTTGATGTGGCGGCAGCTTTTTTTTGCGGTAAGGCCTCTATTTCAGGAAGATCGAGATCAACCATTAAAAGCCTTCCGGGAGAATTAAATTCGTAATTGATTGAAAACTCCGCGGGAAGGGTGATATCTGCAAGGAATCTCTCAGTGGCATTGTTTATATAATCTTCAGGGGATTTTTCTTCAATATAAGCTTTTACTTTTTCAAGTTCTTCCTTTCTTTTCAGTTCTTCTTCTCTTTTACGTTCCTCTTCCTTCTCTTCAAAAAGTCTTTTTTCTTCTTTCCATTTATCTATTAATTTCTGATATTCCCAGGAGAGGTGACTTTCTACATATTCTTTTCTTTTCTTATCATTTGTCCAGAAAAATACACTGGCGACTTCTTTTTTCGCTTTTTCCTCCAGCAAAGAACGGCATTCTTCCAGAGTGGGCGCAGGTTTTGTAAAGAGTTTCATTTCATAGGCCGGGAATTTTGAATTTTTTATTTCTTCTTCTGTCATTATAGAAGGAGTATATTTATAGATATTTATAAACTGTGCTGTTTCATCTTCTAATTCTTCTTTCTTTTTAGAAATCAGATTATCTACAAGTTCTGTGTAGTATTCGGTTTTTTTGATTTTTTTCAGGACTTTTTCATCTGTAATTTCTCTTTCGTGTTCATCATATATGACAGGATTTCCCATTTCATCGAGACTGACACTTATACTCACATCTATATCGGTCTTTTTACTGGCAGAGGTTTTTTTACCGGAAGGTTTTCCTCCGGCCCCCAGCAGCTGTCTCCTGTCAGATAAACCTGTTCCCGGTATGCCGGTATTTAAGAACACGCCTTTTGACCCCACATTGATGGAGGCACCTCTGATACCTCCGGTAAAACTTATTCCTGATTTGGAAATGTTAAGACTCAGACCTTTTGCTATGGTTATGCGTTTTTGAAATCTCATTATTATCACCGTCTTTTTTATAATTGTATATATTATAACATAAAGGAAAGAATTCATAAAAATTAAGCTTTTTATGATAAAGCACATCCAAATATTAGAGGAAAACTGCTAATCGGTGAAAACCTGCGAGAACTGGGTAAGTATAAAGAGACCCTGGAATTTCATAATAAAGCTATAGAACTATGTCCAGGAGACTTATCCTATTATTGTCGAGAAAGGAAAAACTCTGGAAGCTATGGATGAATATGAAGAGGCTATAAAATGTTATAATATGGCTATAGAAACCTTTAAAGAGTAGAGTAAAGGTGTTGAAAATTTTACTCCATCTCTGCGTAGAACAGGAGAGATACTGGTTTTAAAAGGAGGAATATACAGGAAATTTTCCAACTCTGAAGAAACTATAAGATGTTTTGATAAAGCCTTGGTACCGCAGCAGGTAAAAAAGTATCCAAAAAACATATACACCTGTTCCTGTCCGGGCTCTGGAGCAAAAGATATGCCCTCAAAGGAGAAAGTTATAACTTAAATAAATATAAAACTGTATATTCTGTAATAACAGATTTCATTGCAACAGGATTATAGATTTTGCGTAAGAGCCCGGACAGAAACAGACCTGTGAGATGGATACTAACTTATCTGCTGCGGTACTTAGAGTTTAAAACTTATGAATATAAGGAAAAGCTCCTGCAGAATGAAGTCGAAAAAAAAGAGAAGAGATACTAAAAATTTTAAATAAACCTGTGGATTAATAAAGATGGAACCCTCAAAGATAACAAGAGTTAAAATTTGCTGTATAGCCAGTATAGAGGAAGCATGGATGGCCATAAGATACGGTGCTTCCGCTCTGGGACTTGTCTCGGAAATGCCGAGCGGGCCCGGAGTTATATCGGAAGAATTGATAAAAGGAATTGCTTCAATAATACCTGCCGGTGTATCTTCTTTTCTTCTTACATGTAAAGAGGACGCTTCTTCTATTATAGCCCAGCAGAAAAGATGTTGTGTCAATACTATTCAGTTATGTGATAGTCTCATAAAAGGCTCTTACAGGGATTTACGAGAAGCTATGCCGGGGATTTCCATTGTTCAGGTAATACACGTCACGGGCCCTGATGCCGTAGAAGAAGCCCTTTCAGTTGCGCCATATGTGGATGGTATACTACTGGATTCAGGAAATCCGGGATTAAAGATTAAAGAACTTGGAGGTACAGGAAGAACTCATAACTGGGATATAAGTAAAAAAATTCGGGAAAAATCGAAAGTTCCTGTTTTTCTTGCAGGAGGACTGACCCCTCAGAATGTGGGAGAAGCTATAAAACATGTGGGACCTTTCTGTGTGGATGTGTGCAGTGGAGTAAGAACTGACGGTAAACTGGATGAGGTTAAACTTTCAGAATTTTTTCGTCAGGTTAGAGAAGAGGAATATTTCAGAGTATTTTGAAACAGGATGATACTGTATATGGTCAATAAATTAGACGATAAGATCTATAAAGCAAACGTAAAAGCTGCACTACTCTAATTTGTCTTGTAAATTTATAGTAAAATGTGGTATTATTAAAATAATAAGTTTTTACTTAAAGTTATTATTTTTTTTACGACAGAAAAAATTATTTTCTGTTTATTATTAAAAGAATTATTTAAACTATTTTATTTCCATGAGGAGAATTATATTATGTCAGAGGAATTTAAAAATAAAGAGTTTACATATAAAACCAGATTAATGGATTCAAAGTTTAAATCACAAAAGATTTCAGCAGTGGAACTGTATGAAGATGTTCCATCATATAGTAAGAATGCTGTATTATTTATGGAAGTCCAGCAGTTTCGACAGGCATGGCTCTGGGTAAGTATATTAATTCTTGCTGTAATTGCATGGGGAAGTTTAATGTATCAGATTAGACTTTTTACTGCTTCTACGGCAGGAAATATTTTTCCTGTCCATCCTTTAGTATTTGTTTTAAGCTGGATAGTTTTTGGTATACTCTCACCTTTATTTCTTTATATGAATAAATTTGTGATTAAAGTATGTTATGATGCTGTATATATACAATATTTCCCTTTTCATTTTTCTTTTCGTAAGATATATCTGGAACATATAAAAAGATATAAAGTTAGAACTTATAGTGCCATAAAAGAATTTAGAGGATGGGGAATTCGTACCGGTAAAAATACCAGAGCATATACTGTGAGTGGAATTCATGGGGTACTCCTGGAACTTAAAGATGGGAAAAAAATATTACTCGGTTCCCAGAAAGCCGAAGAGCTCGAAAGGGCAATATATAATGCTGAAAATTTAAAGGGTACCACTGGCCTGGATTATAAGTATTGGACCAGATAGAAAATTCTTATTAAAACCATTTACTCTGTAATTGTAAGGGTCTGTAGTTTTGAATATATGAAAGAGCTTTCTCTGCGTCAGAAGTTATGACATAAAGTTTTCTATAATCAGGTTTTGCAAAGCTTTTATTGTACATATTTTCAAAAAAAACAAGTAAATCTTTATAGTAATCTTCAATATTTAATAGAACTACAGGTTTATTATGAAGGTGAAGTTGTTTTAGAGTAATAATTTCAAGTATTTCTTCAAGTGTTCCAAAACCTCCCGGTAGAGCTATAAAAGCATCTGCTTTTTCTTCCATAATTTTTTTTCTTTCCCTCATACTCTCTGTAATAAGAAGTTCATCTGCTTTATTATAGGCTATATTTTTTTCTTTAAGAAAAGCAGGGATAACACCGGTAACATAGCCTCCTTTAGAGTGAACTGCTCTGGCAAGTGCGCCCATAAGACCCATATCGGTTCCTCCATATATAAGAGACCAATTTTTTTGAGCAATCATTTCTCCCAGTTCAGTGGCAGCTTTAAAGAAAGAAGATTTAATCCTGTCACTTGATGAACAGAAAACACAGATTTTTTTCATAATTATTCCTTTCTATTAAATTTTTACAAAGACTATACACTTTTACAAAGATTTTGGCAAGTTTTTTATAATGGAGGAAAAATTCTTTTCAGGAGCGAACTTTTAAATATTTAGGAGATAATAGAGAATTTGTTTAAAAAGGGAGGAAAAGATTGTCTATGTCATGTTATGTTTTTTGAAAGGAGTTTTTTATGAATCTTATTATTCCCCTTAATAAACTCGAAGAAGCCCTGAATAAACAACTCTATGGTGTATTAAGGGAAGCACTTTTACTGGCAGATAAGACCATAAGTAATGGTGGTAAGGTTATACTTGAGAAATTTGAGGATTCTATGAAAAAAACTGTTGAAGTTTTTGAGAAAAAAGAGGATCTGGATAAATGGTTTGAAAAATTTGCAGGCTTTAATAAAGCTTAAATCAGTTTAATTTTTTGTAATTTATTGACAGTTTTTCTAAAGTCTTTTCATCCAGAAAGCCATCGGCAGCACCATGTTCGCCGATCTTATAAGAAGCAAAGACAGACGCTTTTTCTAAGGCTTCATAGGGATTTTTCGTTTTGTTATAGAAATGTACAAAAGAAGAGAATAAAGCATCTCCGGCACCTGTAGTATTTACTACATTTCTTGTGTAAACTGCCGGTATTTTGTCTATAAAATTATCTCTTTTAACAGATAAGAGAGAACCCTCTGAACCCAGACCGACTACTATAATCTCATTTCCATATAAATTTAATAAGTGCTTTATCCATTCTACAGGATGGCATGGCAGCAGTTCATCACTCATAAAAAGTATATCTCCATATCTCATAAAGTCCTGATTGTATTCATCATAAATATTTGAAATAGCATGGACATCAGTGGCTATTAATTTATTCATCTCTTTTATTTTTTTCAGGAAAGGTCTTGAGAAATTGATATTACACAGTACTGCCATAGAACATTCCCGGGAAGCCTCTAAAAAAAGCTCTTCAGGATATATCTGTTCCTGTATATTCTTGAGATCTACATTGATCTGCCTTTTACCGGTTCTGTCAAATAAAATGACTGACTGAGCCGTATGGTCTATAGATTGTATGACATAATTTTCTTTTATATTATTCTTTTGAAGTGTTTCTTTGACCATTCTCCCTGCCAGATCCGAACCGATAATAGAAAGAAAATTAACAGTGTCTCCGAGAGTGGTAAGAGCTTTTGCCACATTATATCCAACTCCTGAGACGGTACTATTAACCCCGAAGAAAGGGTATCGTACGGGAAAATATTCTACAGGGAAAGAGTCTATCTTTAATGTTGTTTCTATATTAATAAGTCCTGAAATAAGTATTTTTTTCATTTTTATTGTTTTTTCCGTGGTTTCAGGTTCTTAAAAACCGTTTCCCAGGTAATACCTCCGTCACTGGTATATACAATAATTCCTGAGCCGTCATTATGTAAATTAAATTGAGCTTCTGTATAACCACTTGTACCTCCACATGCCCAACCTGTATTACTGTCTGTAAAATAAATCTCCCTGAGAGGTTCTTCTATATCTTCTTTCTGATACTCCCAGTTAATGCCTCCGTCAGTGGTATGCAGGATTATTCCCAGAAGCTTTCCGTCCTGATTTTTTCTGGCACCTGCAATCCATCCGTTTTTTTCATCTGTAAAAACTACTTCTGCCGGCATACAATCTTTTTTTTGCATGGCCCATGTAAGGCCTCCGTCAGTGGTGCGAAGAATAGTTCCATCTACTCCTGTAACACAGCCTTTATATTTATCAGTAAAGTAAACAGAAGTAAGCCATTCTTTTTTATATTCATACTGTTTCTTCCAGGTATTTCCTCCATCTTCCGTATGAATTATTATTCCATCAAACCCCACAGCCCATCCGTTCTCTTTATCTGTAAAATAAATTCCCATAAGAGCTTCAGGAAGACTGCTTATCTGATTTTTCCAGCTTATCCCTCCATTATCAGTATGGAGAATTTTTCCTCCATCCCACCTTCCTCCTACAATCCATCCATTAAGGGGATCTGTAAAATATACTTCCATAAGATCTTCATCTGTGCCCAAATTTTGTTTTACCCAGTTTTTCCCTCCATCTGACGTGTGTAGGAGTGTGCCTTCAAAGCCTGCAATCCATCCGGTGTTTTTATCGGTAAAATATATACCCACCAGTTTTTCATTATATTTTTCAGTGGGACGAGTATTCTGTAATTCCCAGGTAAGACCTCCGTCAGAGGTATGTAATATTGTTCCTCCTTCAATACCAAAACAACTCCCTGCTGCCCATCCATTAAGGGAGTCTGTAAAATGAATTCCCCTGAGTTCTTTAGATGTTCCGCTGTTTTGAGTCTTCCAGGTAATTCCTCCATCAGAAGTATGTAATATTGTTCCTTCATGACCCATAATCCACCCCCTGTTTTTATCTACAAAAGAGGCTCTTATAAGTTTTTCTCTGCCTGTCTTCTGAGAAGTCCAGTTTTCACCTCCGTCAATGGTATGTAATACAGTTCCGTCATCTCCTGTTATCCATCCGGTTTCTTTATCTACAAAAGAGATGGCATAGAGATTATCTGAGACAACATTAAGTTTTTCCCAACTTCTACCTCCATCAACAGTATGAAGTATAGTTCCTTTATTTCCCGCAGCCCATCCTTTTTTAGAGTCCACAAAGAAAATGTTGTTTATATAATCAGATGTATCTATATTTAAAATTTCCCAGTTCTTCCCTCCGTCAGCAGTATGGAGTAATCTGTTTTCTTCCAGAATCCATCCGTTATTAAGATCTGTAAAATGTATCTTTAAGAGATTTTTATCTGTGCCGCTCTTCTGTTTTTCCCATAAGGCACCTCCGTCAGAAGTATGTAATATAACTCCACTGCCACCACAGGCCCATCCATTGTTTTTATCTGGAAAATAAAGACTCTTCATAGAAGAAAATCTACTGTTATATGAACTCCAGGTACGTCCTTCTTCTTTTATATGGAATATAATACCATTATCTGACAGTATCCAGGCTTCTTTTTCATCTATAACATAAACATCTGTGAGTGTATCTTTTGAATCCCATGAGAGAGACTTCCACGTAAGACCTCCGTCTTTTGTAAGATATACTGTGCCATTTATCCCTGCCACACATCCCTTAAGGCTATCTGCAAAATGTAATCCGCAGAATACACTGTCCTCACTGTAACAGACTCCTGATAAAAGAAATAAAAATAAAGTAATTAGTATAAAAAAAAATTTTTTCATAAAAAATCCTTTCAAATAATATTTATAATTACTATTTTTTCTATTTTTATATTGAAAAAACCTGTTTTTAAAAATAAATAATGATAAAAAACTCTTTCATATACTGGTTGACACTTTTTTATGATTCTGATAAAATCTTATTTAAGATTTATTCTTATTTAAGAAAATTTATTATAACAAGGAGGGTAAATATGGAAAAAAGTAAAAAAAATACTCTTACTACTGCTTTTGGTATACCTGTATCAAATGATCTCCACAGTATGACTGCAGGCGAAAGAGGGCCTATTCTTCTTCAGGATATACATCTTCTTGAAAAGCTTTCTCATTTTGACAGAGAACGTATTCCTGAAAGGGTTGTCCATGCAAAAGGAGCTGGAGCTTATGGTTATTTTGAGGTTATAGAAGATGTTACTCCCTATACTAAAGCCCATTTTCTTTCTGAAATAGGAAAAAAGACAGAAGTCTTTGTACGTTTTTCTACAGTAGGCGGTGAAAAAGGTTCTGCCGATGCGGTAAGAGACCCCCGGGGTTATGCGGTAAAATTCTATACAGAAGAAGGCAATTATGATCTGGTAGGTAATAATACTCCTGTTTTCTTCATACGTGATCCTATTAAATTCCCTGATTTTATTCACTCACAGAAAAGAAATCCCCGGACAAATCTCCCTGATACTGATATGTTCTGGGATTTTCTCTCTCTTACTCCCGAGTCAATTCACCAGGTGACAATACTTTTTTCTGACAGAGGAACTCCTGCTACTTACCGTCATATGAACGGCTATGGTAGTCATACCTTTAAATGGTATAATAAAAAAGGTGAATATTTCTGGGTTAAATATCATTTAAAAACAGATCAGGGTATTAAGAACCTCACAGCTCAGGAATCAGAAAAACTTTGCGGTTCAGACCCAGATCATGCCACAAGAGATCTCTTTGAAGCAATTGAAAAAGGAGAATATCCTTCCTGGGCTCTTGAGATGCAGATTTTATCTCCCGAACAGGCCAGAGATTTCCCCTGGGATATTTTTGATATAACCAAAATCTGGCCACATAAAGAAGTTCCCCCCATAAAGGTGGGTAAACTTGTATTGAATCGGAATCCTGTAAATTATTTTGCAGAAGTCGAACAATCTGCCTTCTGCCCCGGTAATGTTGTTCCCGGGATTGCCCTTTCTCCTGATAGAATGCTTCAGGGCAGAGTTTTTTCTTATCACGATACACATATTCACAGACTTGGCCCTAACTATCATTTAATTCCTGTAAATGCACCTAAGTATGCAAAAGAAAATAGTTATCAGCGGGATGGTTTTATGCGTACTGATTATAATGGAGAATCAGGGCCTAACTACTGGCCAAATACCTTCGGAGGACCTGCCCCTGATCCGGATTCAGGTGAACCTTTATTTGATGTATCAGGACAGGCAGGACATCATTCTTTTAAATATCCCAATGATGATTTTGCCCAGGCCGGTAATCTCTACCGAATGGTTATGAATGATACAGAGAGAGAGCATTTAATCCAGAATATTATGTCACACCTGGGAAAGGCTCAAAAACGGCTTCAAATGCGGCAGATGGCACTTTTTTATAAAGCTGATGAAGATTATGGTAAAAGACTGGCAGAGGGACTTCATCTGGATATAAGAGAAGTGGAAAAACTTGCCTCTATGAGTGATGAAGAAAGACTTAAAGCTACACAAGAGGGTAATTATTGAGAGAGATTAATGGATAACAAATTCGAATTGCTTAAAGAAATCTGTAAAAATCACGGAGTAAAACTTACCTATCAGAAGTTAGAAATTTTTCGTGAGATTATTAAAGCAAAGAATCATCCTTCTGTGGAAGATATATATAACAGAGTTAAAGTTAATATGCCAACCATTTCCATAGATACTGTATATAGATCTCTTAATACCTTTTATTCCTGGGGTCTTATATCAAAGGTGCATATTTTTTGCGATAAAGCTCGTTTTGACTCCAATACCAGACTTCACCATCATATGCTTTGCACTGAATGTGAAAAGCTATGGGATTTTTACTGGCCTGAGTTTTATAGTATTGAACTTCCAGCAGAAGTTAAAGAGTGGGGTAATATTGAAGGTCAATTTGTTGAAATAAGAGGAATCTGCAGGGAATGTCTCAAAGAAAGTGAGACTTCCCGGTAATATCAGGAAAAATAGAAAGGAGGTAGACCTGTAAAAAGTAAATTAAAAAAAGGGTTGAAACAATGAAAGTAAACGTAAAAGGAGTTCTGCTTTTAGGATAGAAAAATCGGTAGAGATTTATCTCTGCCGATTTTGACTTTCTAAAGTGTATAATATTTAACAGAAAAGTTTTGAATATTTAATATATAATGAAAAAATCTTATAAAAAATTATGTGGAGTAAAATATGATGAAGAGATTAGAAAAAACCATTTATATTTTTGTTATTATCCTGTGTTTTATAGTTCATCCTCTTTATGGACAGGAAAAATCTGGAATAAAACTTTCCAATGGTGTCCTCTGGGTTAATGTTTCAGATGAGTATAAATTATGTGTCTACCAGGCATATGAAAACGCTTCTGAAAGCCTTAAAAATATCCTTCAGGAGAACAAACCTGAGAACTGGTGTGTTGTCATAGATATTGATGATACAGCTCTGAGTACTATTCAGTATGAAGTACTCCTTGAAAGTAAAGGTGAAGAATATTCTGATGAAACCTGGATAGAGTGGGCAGTAAAAGATGAAGGAACTCCTCTCCCGGGCTCTGTGGAATTTACCAGACTTGTGAAAGAACTGGGAGGGAGAGTGGTTTTTATTACGAATACTCAGGGAGTTCTTAAAGAAGTAACACTGGATAAATTGAATAATTGCGGATTTTCTTTTGATGTTTGTATTTTCAGAGAAGGTCCTTATAAGGATGATAAATATAAAATTTTACGAATAAAAGATGTAGAAGAAGGTACTATACAGGGATATCCTGAATATAAAGATATTTCACCTCAAAATATTATTATGAGAATAGGCGATTCATCCTATGATCTTTATGATATTACCAGATATAGCTTTGAAGATATAAAAGACAGAATAGGCTATGATCTCATAATAATTCCCAATCCTATGTATGGTGTCTGGGGTTCTTCATTAAATCAAAATATATCAACTGTTAAATAGAAAATTATGCCGATAATTACTACTCCTCAGGAATAATATTATAATTGTAATTTATTTTTTCCTGGCAGAGTTAAAACTTTTCCTTCATCATATTCTCAAACTCTATAGCCTTTTTAAGATAATATTCTGATTTTTCCATATCCCCTGATTCTTCTGCCTTTTCGGCATTTCTGATGGCATCCTCCATATAGAGTAATTCTAAAAAAAAATGTACTAAAATCAAGGATAAAAATAAAAGGTATAGAGTATTTCTAAAAAATTTTGTCTTAAAGTTTCTCTACATACTCGTAACAGGTAAATAGTTACTTAATATTTTTCGGACATTACTTTTTGTACTTACTC
>JAKJGF010000278.1 GCA_022704525.1 Bacillota bacterium
TTACTATTCCTACGAATTTAATGAACAAAAATATGGCATAAGATTAAAGACTTCATTATAGAAAGTTAGTTTTACTCTATGCCGGATGTGACAGAAAAAGTAAGTGAATTAGAGCAAATAATGATGAAACTTGCTTTTGATCCCAATTAAAAGGAGTTTACACAAGATCTCTCACATCTCACTATTGATTATTATGGAAAAACATAAATTTAACATCATTTACCCCGCCATATCTTTCTTTATTCCCTTTATCCTTTATATAATCTTTCTCTGTCCCACCATTGCAGGGGGAGACTCTCCGGAACTGATTACTGCAGCTTATGTAATGGGTGTGCCTCATCCTCCCGGCTATCCCCTCTATACAATAATGGGGAAATTATTTACCTGTATACCGTTTTATTCTATTGCCTGGAGAGTAAATTTGATGTCAGCTTTTCTGGATTCATGCTGTTGTTTATTGGTCTTTCTTTCATTAAATAAAATAACAAGAGATCCTGCATCTTCCCTCTGCGGTTCCATAAGTCTTGCCTGTTCAAGATTTTTCTGGCATTATTCTGAAGTAGCAGAAGTTTTTGCCCTGAATAACTTTTTTGCATCGCTTCTGATTTATATCTTAATCTGCTGGAGGGAAAAAATTCTTAATGCACAGGCAGTCTCCGGTGTTAGAGGTGCTACAGGATATCTTTATTTATTTTCTTTTTGTTACGGCCTGTCTCTTACCAATCACCATACCATGATTCTTCTCTTTCCTGCTTTTTTATTTTTCATACTATACTACCGAAGAAATTTCTTTCTCAACCTGAAGGTTTTGTTACCTTCTTTCCTTCTATTTTTAACAGGTCTTTTACCTTATATATATCTTCCCCTTGCGGCTATGAGAGAACCTCCTATGAACTGGATGAACCCTGTAAATTCTAAAAATTTCAAAGCGATTATTTTAAGAGAAAATTACGGTTCTCTTTCTCTTATATCAAAGAAAATTTTTAAAGATTTCCATATAAAACCAACTTCTACAGTAAAGAAATTAAGTGTTTATTTTACTTTCCTCTATCATCAATTTGCTATTACAGGACTACTACTCGGTATAACAGGATTAATTTATGGATTTTCTAAAGATTTTTTACCTTTTAATATTTTTCTTTTAATAGCCTTCTTTTTTTGTGGTCCTTTTTTTATAATTCTTGCTAATATGCCCGTAGAAATACCTCTTTTACTTGGAGTTCTTCATCGTTTTTATATAATGAGTGCCGTAATTTTTGCCTTCTGGATTGGTACAGGAACCTATAAATTATTTAAATCCCTGCGGTACAGGGAGATTTTTTCTGTGATTATTACCTCTATCTGTTTTCTAATTCTCTTTTTTTCTAATTTAAAAGAAGCTGATTTCAGAGATAATTATCTGGCTTTTGATTATGGGAAAAATATACTCTCCAGCCTTCCAGAGGATTCAATTTTATTTCTAAAAGGAGACCTTCCTTCTATGACAATAGATTATCTTCAGATGGTGGAAGGCTATAGAACTGATGTACACGTTATTGACCAGGTAAAACTTCATCATAAATGGTATGTTCATCAAATAAAAAAACGTTTCCCCCATGTAATAATACCTGGTGAAAGATACGATAAAAAAAATCTAACTAACCTTATCTTAATTTCTTCAAATATTGAAAGATATTCTATATTTTTTACAGACTTTGAAGAAAGAACCTATGAGAAAAAATTTAAAGCAATAAAGTGGGGACTGGCGAAAAAGATTATACCGAAAGATACTGTTATAAGCCAGACTGAAATTGAAAAACAAAATAAAGATATAGAAAATGGTTTTATTTTTAGAGGTTTAAACCGTTCTTATTCACCTACTTCCTGGGAGAGTCACATAAAGACACTTTATTTTTAAAGTGAAAGGTGAAAAATGAGATTAGTAATGGACTGATCTATTTACTCTTCACTTCTCACTTATGTAAGATTATGAAACAAAAAACACGCCTTTTACATATAGACTGGATAAGAGGACTTGCAGTATTTATGATGATAAGAGGGCATGTGGTAAATGCTTTTCTTGCCCCTTTCTATAGAGATGATAATCTTTTTAAATACTGGCAGTTTGTGGGAGGTTATACTGCACCTACTTTCCTCTTTGTAGCAGGGCTATGTCTCGGTCTGAGTTATACAAAACTGGATTTAATAAAGACTTCTTTTTTGAAAAAACTCTGGCTTTCTGTTAAAAGAGGTTTTTATATAATGGGAGTTGCTTTTTCTTTAAGAATTCTCCTTTATCTCCAGTGGCTACCCTATTCTGATTGGAAAAGTATCTTCAAGGTAGATATATTAAATAATATAGGTCTGTCATTGATTTTACTTGGTTTTCTTTATGTTATCACAGGGAAAATGAAAATTCTCTGTTTTACTCTCCTGACTATACTTATAGGCTTTTTAACTCCCATACTTCAGGTAGAACACCTGTTAAATCTTCCCTGGTTTATAAGAGATTATATTATAAATACCTCCAGTGACTTCGGACATTTCCCGCTTTTTCCTTATTTTGTCTTTATGACTTCAGGAATAGCTACAGGAATAATACAGGCCAGATACCGTGAAGATACAAATAAAACCCGTAAACTTCATATCCTTCTGCTTCCTCTGGGAATAGTACTTATTCTTTCAAACCTGATAAAACCTGATATAACTACTTCCATATTCTCAAAAGTGGGTTTTCAACTTCTCCTTCTTTCAGGATGTTATTTTCTCTGCCTTAATTTTAACCCTCAGGGATTTTCCTTTATGAGGCTTATGGGAAGGCATTCTCTTCTTATTTATTATGTCCATATAATTCTTGTTTATGGAAGGTTTTCTCAAAATTTTCAGCAAAGCCTCAACTGGCCAATGTCTATATTCAGTATTCTTATTGTTCTTTTAATTATGATAATAATGGCTTATTATAAGGAAAAGAAATTGAAATTTAAAACGTAATGGATGATTATAGTTGATATAAACTTCTCTTCACTCTTCACCCTTATATTATAACATAAAGGATATATTTAGCTTCTAAAAACTCCTTTAGTCACTTGATTTCTCTTACTGTAATTGCTACAATTTTATTGGACAGTAGTCGTTTTAAGAAGGTGTAGATATATATGAATGAACATAATAATACAAAAGAATTTACTTATAATGAATACCTGAAACTTTACAGATCAATGGTGGAATTGATGATTGAATATGAAGGAGATATAAATGAAAGACAGAGAGTTTTTTTAGATAGTAAAATAAAGGAATGGAGTCTATATCCAGAAGATGCAAAAAATATAGAAGAAGAAGTAATAAAAAAAATCTCTCTTGATAATAAAAAGAAAACTATCTTAGAGAAAAACCTCCTGGCCATCCTCGAAAATGTAAAGAATAAAGAATATCTTAGAAAAATCCCTTATGCCCCTCCTCTGGAAGATGAGATATACTGGAGTAAAAATGCATTAAAATTAATTATAAAGGAAGAATATGAAGAAGCTATTAAATGCTGTGATAGATCTCTGGAACAGGATTCAGGAGATTTTCTGGCCTGGAGTGTAAAAGCTATAGCCCTTGCAATGAAAGGGAATTATGATGAAGGTGCTATATGTTGTAACAGAGCTATGGAAATTGACTCTGAAGATATGATTGTCTGGACTGCAAAAGGAATTTTACTGTCTTTTCAGGGAAAACATGATGAAGCTATGCTCTGTTACAATAATGCTGTATATGACCCGAAGTTTGCCTACGCCTGGTATAACAGAGGGGTAGCTTTATACAAACTGGGTAAATTTGAAGAAGCACTCCACTCTTATAATATGGCTTTAGAGTTTGACCCTGCTTATAGTCATGCCTGGTATAAAAAAGGACTTCTTCTGGTAAAACAGGGAAGATTTCGTGAGGCCATAAAATGCTATAATACTATGTTAATTATATATCCTGAAGACAGAATTGCCTGGTTTAATAAAGGTCTCATATTACAGAAGTTTGAGAATTACGAAGAAGCTATAAAATGTTATGAAAAATCCATTCAAATCGAGCCCTGTGATACCGATGCATGGAATAACAAAGGAAACATTTTATTCAAACAAAAAAAATATACAGAAGCTATTACATGTTATAATAAAATTATAGAACTTGAGGCTAACTATATTTCTGCATGGTATAACAAAGGAATGGCTTTAAAAAAACAGGAGAAATATACTGATGCCATAATGTGTTATGATAAAGTCCTTGAAATTGACCCGTCATATAAAGGTGCCTGGTATAATAAAGGTAATATGTTATATAAGTGTGATAGATACGAGGAAGCTCTTAAATGTTACAGCAGAGCTATAGAAATTGACGATAAATTTACTGATGCATGGAATAATAGAGGTGATACTTTAAGTAATCTCAAAAGATATAAAGAAGCTCTGAAGTGTTATAATAAAGCTATAGAATTAAACCCCCGTAATACCATGGCATGGATCAGTAAAGGGACAATCTTTACTGATCAGTATAATTATGAAGAAGCATTAAAATGTTATGATAAAGCTATAGAAATTGACCCTCATAATTCCAGGGCGTGGTATTCCAGAGGGATGATTTTAAATACAAAGGGAAAATATGAAGAAGCAAAAAAATGCTATAACAGGGCCAGTGAACTTGAGTCTCTTAAAAAGAGCAGACACAGAAGATAATTTTATATAATTTCTCCCCGGAATGTTACTATTCCACCATCCAGAACCTTTACATTATTAAAGCCACTGGCCTTAAAAATACGGAGACCTTCATAGGAATTAACTCCGCTCCTGCAGCATATAATTATTTCCCGATCCTTTGGGAATTGATGTAATCTCCCTCTCAGGGCATTTAATGGTATATGAGTTGAACCGGGTATAGAATCAAAATCATATTCACTATGGCTTCTCACATCAAGGAGGATTATATTCTCCCGCCTTTTAAGCTTATCTTTTAATTCAACAGGGGATATACCATTATAATTTCCATCGATCTTATTATTCAACACATTGGCAGCAGTTATAATTATATCCATAGCAGATGAATAGGGAGGAGCGTACGCAAGATCAAGCTTTGCTATATCTGATACCTTCATTCCCGATGAAATAGCTGTAGTAATAGTATAAAGTCTTGATAATATATCACCTCCGCCAATTATCTGAGAACCTAAAACTTTTTTACTTTTTCTATCTGCTATGAGTTTAATATAAATCAGTTTTGCCGATGGGAAAAAGTGATCTCTATCAGGCCCCGGTACAATAACTGATATAGGTTCAAAACCTTCTTTACATAACTGCTCTTCATTTAACCCTACTGCCCCTATATTATAATCAAAAATCTTCATAATTATTGTCTGTAGTACTCCACAAAATTCTTCTTCTCCTCCTGTAACATTTATACCTGCAATCCTCCCCTGTTTGGTAGCAATAGAACCAAAAGGAGTATATATTGGTTTACCTGTTATAAGATTTGTATTTTCAACACAATCTCCTATGGCATATATATTAGGATCGTTTGTTTGAAGATATTGATTGATCTTTATGGCTCCTGTTATACCTATTTGAAGACCGCATTTCCTGGCCAGGGTTACTTCAGGTTTAAGGCCTGTAGAAAATATAACAAGGTCACCGGGAATCAGTTTCTGATTTGCTATTACACCTTTTACAAAAGAATTACCTACTATACGTTCAGCTCTATGA
>JAKJGF010000279.1 GCA_022704525.1 Bacillota bacterium
CTCTGGACGTACAGAGTAGGTATGCCCATATTATCTTCACCTGCACTCTTTGATATCAATGGAGATGGTTTTATAGATGTAATATTTGGTTCAAGGGATCACTGTGTATATGCTATAGATAGTTTTACCGGCAATATGTTATGGAAGTTTTCCACAGATGGAGAAATAACTGCTTCTCCAGTAATAGCAGATATAGATGGAGATGGAGGAATGGATGTGCTTATTTCATCAAGGGATAACTTTTTATATGCTATTGACGGTTGGAATGGTGATGATAAAAAAGGTGGCACTCTCATCTGGAAGGCAGAGCTTTCTTATTACAGTGATTCAACAGCTTTTATTATGGATGTAGACAGAGATGGATATCTGGAAATATTTATAAATTCAGCAGATGGAAAATTATATGCTTATAAAACTAATTATTCCGGACAGTTAGGATGGCCCCGTTTTGCTGCTGATCCTTTTAATACCGGTGTTTATGACAATACACGTTCTTATGTTCAGACCATGTCAAAAGGTATAGAAGCTTTAACTAAGTGGCGCCCACCGATTAAAAAGAAGTGAAGGATGAAAAGGGAGGGAATTTTTATGAATAAATATATCTGCACTATGTGTAATTATATATATAATGAAGAAAAAGGTGACACTGAACGCGGTATAGCACCGGGCACAATGTTTCTAGACCTTCCGGATACCTGGACCTGTCCCGTATGTGGTGCTACTAAAGATAAATTTTTTCTTTCCTATGATCAGGGGCCAAGGAGAAAAATACATAAGATTGATAAAGTTTAATGCATAAGAATTTTCATTATTGTTAAATTATTAGCTTCAGTAAAAATAAACCTTTTATGTTTAAAGCTATCAGCAATCAGCACTCAGCAATCAGTTTAAGAAAAAAAGCTGAGAGCTGAGGGCTGATTGCTAATAATAATTTAACACTTTTTTATAAAAAATTCTGTTAATCCATTAATCCATTAATTCCGGTCACTTCTTATACTTTAATCTGCTATATGCCCAGGCTATACGTTTTCTGACTTCAGAATCTGTTTCTGTTTTTATTCCGGTCATAAGATAGTCAAGACCTGCTTCATCCATTCTTAATGCCAGAATTTCTGCTGCTTTTATTCTAAGTTCCTTATGTTCTTCATTTAACATCATATTACCAAGATAATGAGTAATTTTCTGTTTTTGAATAGCTCCGAGTCTTTCTATTATTTCTTTTTTTTCTTCTATTGTAGTATTTCCATGTTCAAATTCATCTATAAGAGTATTTTCTAAATTCTTCGGTTTCTTTCCTGCTGAAGAAGATGCACCGGTTATAAAATCACTGGTATGACCATTACCTGTATCTTCCATTACCAGCAATTCCTCCAGTTCATCCAGGTTTATTTCCTCATCTGTTAAGCCTTCTTCCATCTCCAGTATTCCATCTATCTCGCTTAAATCTATTTCCTCTATTTCTTGTATATATTCTTCTGGAGGGGTTTCGATAGCCTGCAGAAGATTTTCAAATTCTTTATTGATTTCATCCAGTTTCTTTGTAGTATACTCTTCTGAAATTACAATATCTTTAAAATTATCCCGGGCAGATTCACTCTTATGAGGAAGAATTTTATTATCTGTTTCTTTTAATAGTATGTTATCTTCTTCCTGCGCATAATTAATATTTACAAACCAATCATTACCCTGCTCTTCACTGTTAAATCCTCTTTCATATACTGATATGTCTTTAAGGGGTTTTTGATGTAGTCCGGGGGAGGAAATAGATATCTTATTATCTTCATCATTTTTTTTCTCTGATATATTTTTTTTCTCTGATATTCTTTTATATTCTTTATCTTCTTGTTTTATCTCTTCTTCACCGGATTTTTTTTCGTCCTTTTCTTCATCCTGAAGTTCTTCTAAAAGAGATTTGTTTTCTTCTATTAAATCTATTAATTCTGGTGGAAGTTTATGTTTGATAGCTTCTAAATCTATATCTTCCTTGAGATTAATAGCTTTTTCATTTATGTCTTCATTGGTAACAGGCATTTTATACCAGCATATATAACAGATAGAATCTGCTGAGTCATCTACTCTCAGGCAATCTTTACAAACCATTGTACCACATTTAGTGCATTTTTTTGTAGCTATTTTATCTTCATGGTATTGACAGGTTTGCTTTTTAATTGGTGAAGCCTTTCTCCAGGGTACAGGCATACCCTGTCCTACCATACTGGCACTTACCTGAAATTGTATATTTGCTCTGGTAGCAGAAGCTTTTGGATCTTTAAAGTCATCCTGCTCAGAAAAAGAAAAAAAATATCCCTTTTCAGCACAGCTAGAACAGTACAGCTTGCCGTTTATAACTTTAGAACACATGGTACAGATCCATTTAGAACATATGATACATTTTTTGTCAGCAAATAATCTGGGATGTTTAGGGCAAAACATATTAGTAAATAAAAAAGAGGTAAGACTTACCTCTTTTTGTTAAGAATTTTATCAGGTTTTATTCTTCTAAGAATTCTCCCTCTTCATTTTCTTCAATTTCTTCTGGTTCTGGTTCTTCTTTTTTCTCAGGTTTTTTTATTGAAAGATCTGATGCTTTGAGAAACTGAGGTTTCAGTGAAAACCCTCCAGTTGAACCTATGTTCATATTCTTCCCTGCCTTTCTATGTTAAATTATTATTAGCTTTCAACTTTTATTCCTTAAACTGATAGCTCACTGCTGATAGCCTTGAACATATAAGTTTATTGCTCCTGAAGCTAATAATTTAACAACAATGAAAATCTCTATGCATATAAATTATAATATACATATAAATAATGTCTATCAGTATTTTATCACTTATTTTTGCAAAAAGTAAAGGGTATAAATATTTTTTATTGACTTTTTAAGTGATTTGTTAAATAATAGACTAATGAATAATAAATCAGAAAAGAAAAAAATCCTTCTTATCTCTGTTCCATTTTCAGCTAAAGGTACGGGGCCTGTAATGGAAAATCATGGTCTCTGTTACCTTAAAGCATGTCTTTGTTATAATGGCTTTTCTGTAGATATGATTGATGGAAATGCTACAGAGAAACCTTTCTATCAATGTATAAATGAATTAAATCTGGACGATTATTTTTTGATGGGTTTTTCCGTTTATTCTACTAATTACTATAATACTTCTAAATTGATAAAGGCTATGAGAGCATCAGGTTTTACCGGCCATATTACAATGGGAGGGCATTATCCTACTTTCTCCTGGAAGACCATACTGGAAAAGAATCCTGCTCTCGATAGTATTGTTCTGGGAGAAGGAGAATTAATACTACTGGAGATTGCTAAAGCCCTTGCATCTTCCAAGAAATGGAGAAATATAGGTGGTCTTGCCTGTAGAATAGGGGATGATCTTACTCTTAATCCCGGAGTCCCTCTTATAAATCCTCTGAGTTTTCCCTTTTTACCTGACAGGAGATCCTATGGAAAGTTATTTAAAAACCAGAATTTCGCCACTATATCCTCAAGCAGGGGTTGTTGGGGAAACTGTACTTTTTGCAGTGTAAGAAGTTTTTATAAACTTGCTTTTGGCCCCTGCTGGCGCCCCCGTTCCCCTGAAGAAATTGTAGATGAACTTGAATATCTTTATAAAGAAGAAGGAATTTCGAATTTTGCCTTCTGTGATGATAATTTTATGGGAACAGGTGAAGAAGGAAGAAGAAGAGCAGTAAAGGTTGGTGAAGAAATCCTGCGACGGAGTCTTGATATAGCCTATGCCATAGACTGCCGCCCTGATGATGTTAATAAGGATTTATTGAAAGAACTTCAGAAAAGTGGTCTTGTAAAGGTTAATATAGGTGTGGAGTCTTTTGTTGAAAGACAGCTAAGACTTTATAGTAAAACTATTCCCTCTGAGAGAATTGAATCTGCTCTTGATATATTAAAAGAACTGGATTTTTTTATTGGTATATATACAATATTTTTTGACCCTTCTGTTACATTTGAGGAACTTTCAGTAAATTTAAACAGTGCCCTTCGGATTGGACCTGAATATTTCCCTGAATTTGCAACATTTCTTCAGGTTTTCCCCGGTATCCCTTTGTATGATAAATTAAAGAAAGAAAATTTTCTGGATACCCATAAAATCCTTCAGACTACAGAAAATGAATACTGGATTAATTATAGATTTCAAAATCCCGGAATAGAGGATTTTTTTATTCTGTGTCTTGAGTTTGAAGTCATAATGGGAAAATTTCTTTCTTCTTTTACATCAAATAACTCTTTAATGGGAGAAAGACATTATAAACTTTATAGTGCCATGAGAGAATTGACCTGTAAAAATTTTCTTTCCCTTATTGAAGATATAGAGGTTAAGAAAGGAAACTTTTCCGAATTTAAAAGAAGATATATTGAAGAATGGACAGGTAAAGCAAAAAAACTTATTTTCCATAAGGATTATTAATGAAGGAGTTACAGATTCTATAGCAGAATTTTTGATTGATAAATTGTTTCTTTTATCTGTAAAGAAGGTAAGAAATTTGCTATAATTCATATGTAATCTAAAAAAACAAAGGAGGAAGATAAATGTATTTTAAAAAATATTTTATAGTTTTACTGGTAATGTTTCTATATGCTACTTGTTTGGCCCAGGAAAAATCTTTTCTGGATCTCACTGGAAAATATCCTGAGGAACAACAACAAAATTTTTATTTTCTTTATATTAATGATAAACCTTTTACAGAACCTTATTTGACTTATTCCCCTACAAATAGTAAAGATTTGATTTATTATCTACCTGCAAAAGAATTACTCGATGCTCTGAAAGTAAGTGGAACCTATGATAAAAAGACAGATAAGATTTTAATTAATGGAAAGGAATTTCCTAAAGATAAATCTGCTCTAGGAAGAAACCTTAAGACAAATGAAAAAATATTATATCTTTCATTTAAAGATGTGTTATCTTTTCTCAAACTGCCTATGAGAATACAGGAAACCAGCCTGGGAGTGACCTATCATACCAGGACAGATGGAAGTGTTACATCTTTTCAAAACACTTCTCAGGGAAGTGATAATCCCGCTGTAATTACCTGGTATAACTCTATAAAAGATGCTCAGCCAGTTGCACAGAGTAGTGGTAAGAATATACTTGTAAAATTTGGAGCTCTCTGGTGAGGGGCCTGTGTAGTACTGGATCGGGCAATCCAGCAGGGAGATACAGAATTTATTGCAGCAGCAAACAAGTTTGTATGTGTGAGTATTGAAATATCCGGGTGGAATGACCCTATAGGAAAGCAATATGGGGTTAATTCCATACCAAAAATTATGGTTCTTAATCCGGCCAATGCCAGTGCTATTGGTGAAATTCCCTGGAGTACCTATGGTGGTGATATAACAAAACTCAAACAGCAGCTTAAAAGTGCAGCTACATGGAAAGCAAAATAAAATCGTCATGTGTGATGGGTGGTTTGTAGTTAATGTTTTAGAACCAAGTACAGCTCCAGGTAAAAGGGTATTCAAAAAACATATACACCTGTTCCTGTCCGGGCTCTAGAGCAAAAGATATGCCGTCAAAGGAGAAAGTTATAATACCAATTATTCATCAATTGTACTAATAAAACAGCCTTGAGGCTACTCCAAAAAAATATGAAGGCTTATACTTTTTTGTCTGAGGCAATATCCTTTAAATTTCGTCATGTAATTAACTTAAAACTTCCTTTAAATA
>JAKJGF010000280.1 GCA_022704525.1 Bacillota bacterium
AAATACTGCCGTAGGAGATTTCAACGGTAATTTATCAAAAGTTATAAACTGTTTGAATAAAGGAAGAGAAAACAATGTAGATCTGGTTATTTTCCCGGAATTAACCACTACAGGTTATCCGCCGGAAGATCTTCTTCTAAAAAACAGCTTCATAGAGGCAAATCTTAAAATGTTAAAAGACATAATTCAATCGTCCCATGGTACAGGGTGTATTATAGGATTTGTAGAAGGAGAAAAAGAACTTTATAATTCTGCTGCTTTTATATATGATGGAAGACTGGTAGGGACATGTCAGAAACTGCTCCTGCCAAACTATGGAGTTTTTGATGAGAAAAGATATTTCACTCCCGGAGATAAACATACCGTTTTTGACCTCTCTCATGTAAGGTTAGGAGTAAATATATGTGAAGATATATGGTTTGAAGATGTAACACATTTTCAGGCATTAAAAGGTGATGCAGGAGTAATAATAAATATATCATCATCACCATACCATATGGGTAAATGGAAAATCAGAAGAGATTTGCTTTCCATGAGAGCTTTAGATAACTGTGCAGTAGTTATCTATGTTAACCAGGTAGGAGGACAGGATGAACTTGTCTTTGACGGACAGAGCTGGATTATAGGGCCTGATGGTGAAGTAATAGCTTCAGGTAAACAATTTCAGGAAGATTTTATAATCTTTGATTTAGATACGGAAGAATTGAGAAAAAACAGAGAAAATAACGAAATTTTTCAAAAAAGAAAAAGACTCTTTCAGTCCAATGAAAAACTAAACCTCACAAAATTAAAAGAATGGTATGGAAAACCTCATAAAAAAATAATAAAACCAGTAGATATAGAAACTCTACAGGAAGATGAGGAGATATATGAGGCACTGGTTCTTGGTCTGAGAGATTATATAAGGAAAAATGGTTTTAAGAAAGTTATTCTGGGTTTAAGCGGAGGTATAGACTCTGCCCTTGCAGCAGCAATAGCAGTAGATGCTCTGGGAAAAGAAAATGTAACAGGTGTAGCTATGCCATCTATATATTCCTCTGAAGGAAGTCTTAAAGATGCAGAAAAATTAGCCCAAAACTTTGGTATAGAATATATAGTCATAGCAATAACAGAGATATACAATGCCTATATAAAGACTTGTTCATCAGTATTTGCAGGCCTTAAAGAGGATGTAACAGAAGAAAATATTCAAGCCAGAATAAGGGGAAATGTACTTATGGCAATTTCAAATAAATTCGGTCATCTGGTTCTTGCCACAGGGAATAAAAGCGAGATAAGTGTTGGTTACTGTACACTTTATGGTGATATGGTGGGAGGATTTGCAGTAATCAAGGATCTTCCGAAAGAACTTGTTTACAGATTATCCCGTTACAGAAATGTAAAAGCCTCTATAGACCTTATACCGCAAAATACTATTGACAAAGCCCCTTCAGCGGAATTAAGGCCAGGGCAGAAAGATGAAGATTCTTTACCACCCTATTCCGTACTGGATCCAATACTGGAAGCCTATGTGGAAGAGAATAAAAGTATTAAAGAAATAGTAGAAATGGGGTATAGAGAAAATATAATAAGAGATGTAATGCGCCTTGTAGATATAAGTGAATTTAAAAGACGCCAGGGAGCTCCCGGTATAAAGATTACGCCGAGAGCCTTTGGCAAGGATAGAAGAATGCCCATAACAAATCACTACAGGGAGTAGAAAGGAAAACTTTATGAAAGAAGAGGAAGAAAAAAGCACTTCAACTACTTTTGAGAAAGAGGAAAATTTAAATAAGCTATATGTATATTTTCTCTATATGACAAAAATTTTTGTGTTTTAACATATGACAGAGCATCAATAGATGAACTTATCTTTCCAATAGTTAATCTCTGGCAAAGTCATAAATAAAGAGGGCAGATAACTGCCCTCTTTATTATTGTTAAAATTATATTGATTAACTACGACCCCGTAGGAGCTGGCTCGCCGGTAGGAGCTGGTTCGCCGGTAGGAGCTATCTCGCCGGTAGGAGCTGTCTCGCCGGTAGGAGCTGTCTCGCCGGTAGGAGCTGTCTCACCGGTAGGAGCTGTCTCGCCGGTTATACCAATAACTCCACCTCCTACAGCCAAACCGAGTTTTTCAATCAAAAGTGTCTCAAAATCTGCAGAAGGTTGTTTACCGCTTTTCTCAACATCTTCTTTAATGGTTTTCATCATTGTAACACTTTCTTCTTCAAGAATCTTCTTGGCAGATTCCTTCATGGCATCATCTTTTTTCTCTTCACCCTGAACACTGGAATTAATACCTTCTATTAATTTAGTATAATAAGCCACAAGATCGGTATTTATTTTTTCAAAACCTGCTGGAACGTTAAGAGCATTCAGTTCTGTATTTATCTCTTCAAAAATTTTTGTAGTTGTAGTAGCAACTTCTTTGAACTTATCAAGAGCAGCAGGATCTATAACAGTATGGCTCTCTGTAAAGACCATCATGGCTTCCTCTCCAAGAATACAGACTGCCATATATTTATTCAGATATTTTTCTTCATCTGTCGTACCCTTTTCATCTGCAAAAGCCAGGGCTTCTTTTACCATCTCCACTGTAACTGGTTTTGTTGTTGCACCAGTTTCTCCTGTAAAGCCAGACTCTCCTGTAGAGCCAGACTCTCCTGTAGGGCCAGTTGTTGCAGGGACTTCTGTTGGAGCTTCAACTGTAGGTACGGGAGTTGGTTCAGCAGGTTTCTGACATCCAGATACCAGAATAAATAAACCGACTATAAAGCAAAGAGAAAGAGTAATTGCAGTTTTACTAAAAAAATTACTGCGAATAAGCTGAAACATATTTTACACCAATCCTTCCTTTAAATTTTTTAATTTTTAAAAAATTATATTAGATTAATGAAATATAATACCATATTAAAATCAAATTGTCCAGTTATAAAGGAAATTTTTTTAAACAATAAAAGGATAATCTAATAAAAGGTAAAATATTCTTAATAAAAATTGTCTGGAGGTGTTTTATAATTTGATTATCAGAGAAGGAACTATTAAGATTCAGTGTTCCTATGATACGGCCTTTGGCCTATGTTTAGAGGCAATAAAAAAGTTAAATTGCA
The DNA here is from genome assembly GCA_022704525.1 of Bacillota bacterium. Taxonomy (GTDB): domain Bacteria; phylum Vulcanimicrobiota; class SpSt-956; order SpSt-956; family JAKJGF01; genus JAKJGF01. The sequence goes on from JAKJGF010000280.1 coordinate 3,093, forward strand.
AAGTCCAGAAAGAAAACTTACAGGAAGGTATTATTGAAGCAAAAGGAGGTATAACCTTTACAAGCCTTGGAGAAAATATATCTGTGAAATTAGAGAAAATTAATGATAATATCACCGGCGTTGCTATAAAAAGCGCTACAGCTGTAAGTACTGTTATGTTTGATTATGGTAAGAACCAGAAAAATGTTGATACTATAATTTCTTTTCTAAAACCATATGAAGAGAAATCTTTCTATCCTCCACCACCACAACAGATGCAGACTACTCCGGCAGGAATACCCTATGGTCAGACTCCTGTAATAATCAAAGAAAGAGAAGTACTTATAAGATGTTCCTACTGTGGTGCTTTAAATGAACAGGGGCTTACAAAGTGCAAGGAATGTGGAGGTACACTGTAAAGAGTGAAGAGTGAAGGGTGAAGAGTTAAATACCGATCACCCATCACTCATTACCCATTATCTATAACCCATTACCTGTAACCCATCACTCAACACCCATCACGCATTACCCATTACTTCACTTAAGTTTCTTAACCCATTTAACAATATGAAATCCTTTACTATTTCCTGAAACTATTGCTTCTCCCTGTTTACAGGCACTGTTGGAAGTGAACTCTGTAATACTAACCAGACAGGTTCCATCTTTATTAAGAGATTTAAACTCTGAAATCCAGCGGCCTATATATCCTTCTTTATTACCCCAGGGATATCTACCGGAAGCAGCTGGAGTTTCAACTAAAGTTGCCACCTTATAAACAACAGAAAATTTCTTGCCATTCCATCGAAGAAAAGTAAAGGGGGTAAAACGCACATCAGAAACAGGGCTTGTTGCTATTATTTCAACAGAACCGTCTCCATCGACATCTCCAACTATCTCTGGCAGACTGTAGCCATAATCCCAGCTACCAAATACCATTGGTTCTAAGGCATTACTGTTCTTTGGCCCGGCCCATAAGGTTTTCCCAGAAGAATCAAAGACAAGCAACTGTCCATACCAGCTATAATTTTCCTTATCAACGCCATAAACCTTTACAACTATTTTTTCAGATTTACCATCACGATTAAGATCCACTTTAAAGGTACTGTAAATATCTCCCTCTCCAGGAAGGTTATCCTGTGTCTTTACAATTCCATTAACAATAAAAACCAGAACAATTGCTATTTGTAATACCAGTCTCCACTTTGTGGAATTACCTATTAGATAAAATAAAACCATTCTTTTCACCTCACTCTATTTTATACAGATACAAATAACACCAAGGGATACTAAAATTACTCCCGGAATACTTAATGGAGTTAAAGGTTCTTTAAGTATAAATACACCGAGCAAAAATCCTAAAAGCGGTGTTAAACCAAAAGCTACAGGAATAACACGGCTTAATTCCCCTGTATGAATTCCAGCATAGAAACAAAGCATTCCCAGAGAACCGGCAATTATTCCTCCTCCAATTATAAGATATAATAGAGGTTTTGTGCCTGCCTGAGTTAAAGAATTCCAGAAAGGATAACTGGCTATACCAAGTATTATAAGAGCCACTGCTGTCCTGATAGTAATTCCCATAACAGGCGATAAATTTCCCATATGAAGGCCTTTTTTTTCAAAAAACCCTCCCACGCTCCAGCAAATAGCAGTTAAAATAGCAAATACAACTGGCTTCATTTATTCTTCTCCTTTACTAAATCCCTCAGATAATCCCGGAGGAAATCTTTTCCTGCAATGGCCTGAACCAGTGCATAACAGATATACTTCCACTCACATCTTCAGCCGGGCCTATAGGGTCCCCCAGAGCCAGAGCAATTCTTCCCATAACCATATAAGATATGACAGAATTTGTTATACCCATTAAGCAGGTAAATATAGATACTGCACGAACGATCCATATTTCATCAATATCTTTAATCTTCTTACAAATTTCCAGAAATTATCTTCCTCTCAAAGGGAAATTTATATGCTAATAATGGATAACTGTAAGACATCCACTGACACAACTATAAGTACAATAAGTACAGGATGTACAGATTACACATCCTGTAGTGCAACCGCTAATACATCCTGTAGTGCAACCGGTACAACCTGTACAGCTTACACATCCACGGGTACAACTGGTACAACCACCGGTACAACTGCCAGTGCAGGTTATACAACTGGCTATACAACCACCGGTACAACCAGATTTATTTGGAGCAGGAATTATTTTTTCCTGGGGAGTAATTTTTACATATTCTCCATTTTTATTTATATATCTCCATTTATCCTCAATTTCAACATAAGCCCTACCATTAGAAAATTTTTTTGCCACATCAAATTGAGGTTTAATAACAATATTACCTGTTTTTTCAATATATCCCCATTTATCTTTAATTTTAACAGCTCCCAGGCCTTCAGAAAAATCTCTCACATCTTCAAACTGAAAGTTAATAACAATACTACCTGTTTTATCAATATATCCCCATTTACCACCAATCATAACACCTGCAAGTCCTCCGGAAAAATTACGGGCATCTTCAAAAGCCGGCTCAATCGCCATTGTACCCCATTCGTCAATATAACCATATTTCCCATAAGAATTTATCTTTGCAAGACCTTCCGA
>JAKJGF010000052.1 GCA_022704525.1 Bacillota bacterium
ATTACGGCAATCTAATAAAGGTAATTTAATAAATTTTGACAAAATTTATAATACTTTTTAATATTTTTATTAAATTATTTAACCTAGTTGAACTCATAATAGCATATTATTTAATAAAAAAATTCACTGAATAAACTATATTTTTGCACTTTTCAAACAAAGCTTTATTCTACCTTGTAGGACCTTCGCCAGAGATGCCCTTACGGGACAATGGTTTTTCAAAATTCTGCAAAAGTATAGTGAATAATAAAAAAATCCTTTAACTCGACTCTGGCCATTTGACTAAAAAAATGAAAGAGGAAATAAACAATCAATGGGAAAAAAATAAGACTTCCTCCCATAGATTTTACAATTTCTTCTGCCTTCGTGTCAGATCTATAATTTATGACACTTTCACCCGGCATATGTTCAGAAAGATAACTATCTTTCGGTGGAAGTTGGAATAAAGCCGAATTATCTCTCGTTAAATCATTTTCTTCGCAACCGGTAATAAAAATTAAAATAATAAATAGAAGAATTCTGAACATAAAACTCCTCATTGATTAAATATCAATTATCTCTATTTCTCTTTCCCCGGGCTTATCATCATCTTCCATAAATATGATTATATCTTTTGGACTTTCTTTCATTATATCTACAAGCATCTTCTCTGCTCCTTTACCCCAGTCTACAGAAAATCTGGAAAATAAACTCCTGCCACATGTTTTTCTGTAATTTCTGATAAGTTCTATTCCCAGACGAAGGGAATCTACATCAGAGGTAGTAAGTTTTTTATCTTTGGGCCTGTAATTTCTCAATAATTCTATTAAAACCATCATTAATTTCTGTTTATTACCTGGCTCTTTTTCCGTATCTATTATCCTGCAGAGTGGTTTAATGGCAGAAGGCCCCATAAGAGTAATCCCACCTGCTGTATAACGTCTCACTATATCGTGTTCATCCTGGAGATATTTCAATAATTCAGAAATAGAAGAAGGCCCCATATAACTGAAAGTTTTTGAAATATATTCCGGGAAATCTACCTTTGAATTTCTGCAAAGTTCAAGAAATTGTGGTATAACAGAAGGTCCCATATCAGAAATAGCCTGACAGGCAAGCTCTCTATAAGGTTCTTCTCTGTAATTTAAAAATTTAAAGAGAGTTTCCAGATATCTTACCCCTGTAGAAGAAATAATTTTTATTGCCCTTTTTTTTACAGGCCAGTGAGGATTTTCCAATATTACCTTCTGAAGATACCATAAGGGAGCATTACACCGGTAACTCTGAGAAATAAGAATATCTGTAGCAAAATTTATGAGATTTTCATCCTCTTCAGAAAGTAATTTTATCAGATCCGGTATTGCAGAAGGACCCAGTTCATTAAAAATATATGTAACTCTTTCTTTTATTAAACTATCGCCATTCTTCAGAGTTTCTATAAGTGGTATAATGACTTTCGGGCCGATCTTTATAAGGGCTCTTGAAGCTCTGTCTCGGACATCTGAATCTCTATCAGAAAGGGATTTTATAAGTGGTGAAATAGCTTTATCACTCATTCTGTAGAGAGCTTCTATAACTATTTTAGCATGAGAATAATTTTTTGTTTTCAATAACTCCATAAGATTTTGACCTGCTCTTTTATCTCCTATAGCTCCAAGAGCCATTATAGCATTACAGGCAACTTCTTCATCTTTATCACGACAGGCTTTTACAAGAATATCTACAGTATCAACAGAAAGGAGTTTACTCATTACGGAAGCACAATTTTTACGAAAAATACTGTTTTCATCTTTAAGACCTTCTATAATAATTGCAAGGGCTTCAGGCTTTTTTCCCAGAGCTTCAATGGCCGGAGTGGAAAAATTTTCATCTGAAGATTTAAGATACTCTATAAGAGGAGATATAGTTCTTTTATCATTTATATTACCCAGTATTTCAATAAGACATTTTTTAAAGGTTATATCTGTTCCCGTGAGGGCTTTTAGAATTTCATTCACACAGGGAGAGCCTATTTCTGAAAGAACACGTTTAATAGTAGTCTTTTGTATTTCATTACTGTAGCCACTCAGTAAATTCAAAAGTTTTTCTATAGATTCAGTAGCCCTCAATTCTCCTAAAGAATCTATAACTGATACCATTACCCTGTCATCAGCATAATCGAGAGCTTTTATAAGTCCCTCTATGGATCTTTTATCCTGTATCTTACCAAGAACTTCTGCAGAAAGTATTTGAATATTCCTGTTTTTTGTATAAAGTCCATGGAGAAGAGGAAGCACTGCAGGTTTTCCAATAGCTGAAAGCCTTTTATTTAATACCTTCTGCCAGTATATATCTCCCGAAACTGCTGAATTTATAAGTACCCTTGCAGATTCCTCACTTCCTATTTTTTCAAGAACTTCTGAGACTAATTCTCTTCTCTCTTTATCCATAAGATAAGATGCAAGTTCTTTTACAGAGTAATCTCCCAGTTTTACAAGAGAGTTAAAAGCCTTATCTCTGTCCTGATGATAAGGAAATGCAGTGAGTTTTTGCATGCAAAAACTTATATTAAATTTTCTTATAAAAGAATTGAATAATTGTTTTAACATATTATAGATTTCAGCTTTCAGCTTTTTATTCCTTAAACTGATAGCTGATAGCTTTATAAAAATGAGAATTCCTATCCACTTAAATTATACTTAAAAAAATTCTAGAAGTAAATGTGCCTAATTAGTTAAATAATAATAATATAAATCAAAAAGAAACAGATAATAATTAAAGAAAAGCTTGACTGTACTAATTATGTCACATATAATTAGTAATAAATTCAATTAAATTTTTAAGGAGGAAATCGGCACAAACCGAAAAAAATTATGAAAAGAGATAAGGAACTAAATGCTCTTAAAGAAATGGAGCTTTTCAGAAAAGCTATAGAAATGGGAGCGTCTGATTTACATCTCTCAGCAGGTTCATCTCCTATAATAAGATTAAATGGAAAACTCCATCATCTTGATTACGCGGCATTGATGCCGGAAGATGTCCATGAAATTATATCCCTTATAACTCACAACTATCAAAAAAGCATGTTTTACAGCGAAACACCTGTAGACCTGGATTTCACTCTGGAGGTACCTGATTTAGCAAGATTTCGCGTTAATATATTCAAACAATTAAATGGTGAATCTATAGCTATGAGAGTACTGCCCAGTGAAATTAAAACAGTAGAAGAACTATTTTTGCCAACAATAGTAAATGATCTTGCAAGATTGAGAAACGGTCTTATACTTGTGACAGGGAAAACCGGTTCAGGTAAATCAACTACCCTTGCTTCTATGATAGAACTGGTAAATAAGGAATTTTATAAACACATAATAACCATAGAAGATCCTATTGAATTTGTTTATAAACCAAAAAAATGTCTTATAAATCAGAGAGAAGTAGGTATACATACACCTGATTTTGCCACAGCTCTCAGGAGTGCTTTAAGAGAAGATCCTGATATAGTAATGATTGGAGAAATAAGAGATGTTGAAACTGCTGAAATGGCATTAAAAGCCGGTCAAATGGGAGCTCTCATACTATCAACACTTCATACCCGTAATGCCTATGAAACTATTAACCGTTTAATAACTCTTTTCCCTGCAGATCAGAGAGCAAATGTTAAAAATCAATTTGCCGATGTATGTCAGGGAGTAATCTGTCAGAGTCTTATACCGAGGAGAGATAAAAAAGGAAGAATTGTTTGCTGTGAACTTATGTTAGGAACCCCTGCTGTAAAAAACTTAATAAGAGAGGATAAATTACATCTAATTTATAGCACAATACAATTAGGAGCCCATGAAGGCATGGGTACAATGGAACAATCCCTTATAAAACTTTTAAATGACGGAATTATAGATCTTGAAGATGCCCTTATGGTAGCAAACAATAAAAAAGCTTTCCTTTCGGAAATTTCTACACAGCAGGAAGAAGGTTTCAGCAAATCTGAATTAACCTTACAGGAACTTGATTAATCTTTAAAGAGGCTAAGGATGGAGAATAAAGATATAGAAAAAATTGAGCAGATGATACTTAATAATTTTTCAAACCCTGAGATGAAATCACTTATTGATAAAATAGCTGCCACTTCTGATAAAGGAAAGATTAAAAAAAATATTCTCGATGGAAATTTAATCGAAAAATACAGGAAAATGTCTGCTACGCCACTAAATAGTGAGGAAATAGAAATAATAAAAACTATATACCTTTATCTCTGTCTTGAAGGGAAAGCTGAAAAAATGAAGAAAATGATGGAAAATAATATAAAACTAAAAACAACTCCCTATGCAATAGGAAGTGAAAGATTAACCTTTCTTCAATGGAAAGATAAAAAACAACCGCCAAAATTATTTGAATAAAAATTCATGAAAGGATCATTAAAATATATGAGTGATGAATTAGAAAATATAATTCAAATGACAAAGGATTCTGATCCCAAAAATAGACAGAGAGCCATAAGAATACTTGGAAATACAAAAGATGACAGAGTAATAGAACCTCTCATTGAAGCACTGAAGGATGAAAATAATGAAGTCAGAAGACAGGCAGCAGATGCTTTAGGTACTATAGGAGATGAAAGATCTGTTATGCCACTGATAAAAAGCCTTCAGGATCCAGATGATTTTGTAAGAGGTATTGTCACCTGGGCTCTTGGAAAAATAAAAGACGTAAGAGCAGTGGATCATCTTATAGAATCACTTAATGATAATGACTGGTGGGTAAGACGAAATGCAGCAGAAGCACTTAAATTAATTGGAGGAGAAAAAGCAGAAAACGCTCTTACTATATTAAAAAAAGAAGCAGAAAAAGCAACAAAAAAAATACTTATTGTAGATGATGATAAGTTTATCCTTGAATATATGCAGATAAACCTTGAATTAGACGGTTACAAAGTAATGGAAGCTTTTGATGGTGAAGAAGCTATACAAAAAGCTATAAAAGAAAAACCTGACCTTATTTTGCTGGATATTATGATGCCTAAAGTAGATGGATGGAAAGTATGTAAGACCTTAAAGGAAAACCCAAAAACAAAAGAAATCCCTATTATAATAGTTTCTGCAAAAACACAGGTAGATGATTTTATAAGAGGTATGGATGCCGGAGCTATTTTTTACATAATGAAACCTTTTAGCCCTGTCCAGTTAAGTGATGCTATACAGAAAGCTCTTAGTGGACAAAGTTAGTTAGCTCCTTTTAAATACCTCTAAGAGAGGAGGACTATCTAGTCGTATAAATACTGAAGCGATTAGAATAGTTAAATGCGTCGTCCCTTTTACTCGGGCTTAACGTTTATGGCTCTTGGAAGAATAGATATAGCAGTAAAAGAATTTAAAAAAGCCGTAAAATTTGATTATACTGATGTAGAATCTCATGCCAATCTTGGTCTGGCTTATTATGAACAGGGGAAACTGGACCTGGCATTAAAAGAATTTGAAATATGTCTGGAACTTGATCCGGAATATGATGCAGCTCTTGGTAATATAGGTAATATATACAATATAAAAGAAGAAAGAGAAAAAGCTATTGAAACATATAAAAAATTACTGGAAATTAAACCCAACAGTTTTGAAGCTCATAATAATATTGGATTAACATACTATGAAATAAATGAACTGGATTTAGCAGAGGAATATTTAGAAAAAGCTCTCAAACTGGAAGAAAATCAGGGTATTATTTATAATTTAGGTCTTGTAGCCTATAAAAAGAAAGATATAGATAAAGCTATAAATTTATTTAATAAATCATATGAAATGGATTCCCAAAATCAAAACACTAATTTTAACCTTGGATGTATATATATGGAGCTAGAAGATTATGAAAAATCTATAAAATATTTCAAAAACTCGGTAGATATAAATTCTCAGGATGGAGTGGCGTGGGAAAAACTCGGTAGTGCCTATCTAAAAGTAGAGGAATTTGAAGAAGCTTTAAAGGCATACAAAAAAGCTTTAGATATAGACCCTGATGATGGGGAAACTCATGAAGGACTGGCCCGTGTATATATTAAAATAGGACGGGATAATCTGGCTGAAATAGCAATAGAAAATACAATATCCTTAGATGAAAATAAACCTTCCTCTTATTATGTAAAAGGTCTTATTCTGGCAGAAAGAGGAAACCTGAAAGAAGCCAGAGAATGCTATAATAAAGCAATAGAAAAAGGTTATAATCTATCTGATATATATACAAGTTTAGGAGAACTATGCGAAACAGAACATAATATGGAAGAAGCTATAGAAAACTATGAGAAAGCAATAGAATTAGGAGCCAATACAGGAAATGATTTCTTTAATCTTGGATATGCCTATTATCAGATAAAAGAACTGGATGAGGCCATTGAAAATTACAAAAAGGCAATAGAAAAAAATTTTAGAGATATAACTTTTCATGATTATCTCGGGAAAGCTTATGCTGAAAAAGGAGAAGAAAATCTGGCAAAAAAAGAATTTGATATTGCAAATAAATTATTTTCTATTTAAAAGTAAGCTTTCAGATAGCTGACTGATAACTGAATACTTATGAAAATAATATGTATTTTAAAGCATGTTTTAAAATAATATATTCTGTTCCATCTAAAGTTACAATACCCAGGTTATATTTATTAAACCATTTTATCTTTCCTTCTAAAGCAGTGTTATCTAAAAATTTAAAATTACATTGAAGGTTATCTTTTATTGATATAACAAGATATTTATCAGTAGGAGAATTAACAAATCTTTTAATATTTTTTTTACTTATCCTTGGAGAAGTTGTTTCTAAAGATATATTCTGACTCTCATCAGATAATATTTCAATATTGTCCTGAGACATTAAATCACCTGGTTTTCTAAATATAATATTATAAAACAAATTATATCATAAGTATATTATACTTGCAAGGGAAGATATGAAGGAAGAATTCCTTTTCAATACAGTAAGAAAAAAATACAGCCATCCTCTTGAAATAGAATTTTTAAAAAAAATGTCAGAAACAGGTCTGGAAGACTATGAAGAAATAATAATTAATAAATATTGTAAAATTCCTGCTTCAATTCTGGTAATCGGTTGTGGTGCCGGGAGGGAGTCTTTTTCACTTATTCAAAAAAATCTGAATGTAACAGGGATTGATATAATAGAAGAATTAGTAAATATATGTGAAAGTAAAGCCAGAAAAAATATTATAAAAGCAAATTTTCTAGTAATGAATGCCTGTAATCTCGGATTTAAGTCTGAAAGTTTTAATTACATAATTCTTCTGGGACAACTTATATCACTTATTCCTCTTAGAAAAAATAGAATAGAATTGTTAAAAGAGTGTAAAGGGGTATTAAAGAAAGATGGCATTCTCATTCTTACAACTCATTCAAGAGAAAGAAATCTTAGAGAGAAATTAAAATGGAATTTTATAAATCTTATAAGGAAAATAATACCTCTCTGGAAAAATTTTGAAGAGGGTGATAAATGGATAAGAGCTATAAGTGGATACAATCTAACAAAAGAAAAAACATTCATCCATCTCTACACACCAAAGGAAGCTTTAGAGGATATAGCTCAAGCAGGCTTAAAATTACTATCCTGCAGATGTGCCACTGAAATAGTAAATTATAGAGAATATCCTGAAATTCGAGAAAAAGATAAATATATTATTTATGTGACAATTAAAAAGTGAAAAGTGAAAGATGAAAAGTTTATTCTCTTCACTCTTCACTTTTCACTCCTTTATTTCTCAGAAGAATTCGAAAAAGGCCAGCGAGGAAACATACTCTCATCTGATTTATTATTTTTTACCTTCTCTTTATTTTCTTTCTGGTTGGAATCTTCCTGAGAACCACCGGGCCAACGTGGAAATTCCTCTCTTGGTGTAGGTGTTATCTTGCTGGAAACAACATTGGAGGGAAGATTTCCAATATTATTATTTCCTGATGTATTTTCAGGATTTATGGATGCAGGAGGTATATCGGGTATAGAAGGTTTATCTATAGAATTTGGATCTATAGATTGTTTTTCTATAGTAAGATTTACAGAGATATCCTCGATTGCACTGGCCCCTTTTCCGACCGACGCCAGAGCATCACCACAAAGTTTACCATCAACCTTTACACTAAGAGGTATTTTTTCTCCTATAAGCACCCATAAAATATTATATTTTCCTTCATCATCTGTTATACCAATCCAGGGAGAATTATCCAGGATAATAAATGCATTCTTTACAGGTTTTTCTTTTTTATCTAGAACTACTCCTGAAAGAGAACCTGTTTCACTTTTATCTATAACTTTAAAATTCTTTTTTGTACTTATATCTCCATAATTTACACTTATAGTACCATGACCTATTTTTGAAGCACTAAATATACCTTCTTCAGGCTCAAGGTTTCCTCTATCTCCTTCATAGAACCAGTCCAATTTAGGTGTTTTAATTATCTGACCTTTTCTATCATAAGTAACCACTTTAAATTCCAGAACACCACCAACAGGTATGACAGGATTTTCAGGATAAATCTCTAATTTTGTTACAGCTCCTGGAGGATATTCACCGTTTATTAAAACCGGTGCACTCAAAGAAACATATCCATCCAGAACAACCACTACATAAGCAGGACCACCTTCTTTTTTCAAAGGGACATTGTTCAGTGTAAAACCACCATCTGAAGAAGTCAGACAGGAAATAGATGGATCCTCTTCTAACATAACATTCACACCTGATATACCCATATGACCTTTGGGAACTATTTTAGATTGTATAACTGAAAGGGATTGAAAGTTTTTTTCAGGTTTATCTCCATTTGCTGGTGCTAATACATATCCACTAATTGTTCCAGTAGTTAAAGGTAAAGGGGTAGAGTCCTTTATTACAACAGAATTTGCATCCTCTGGAATAGGCGGAGGATTAGATGTGGCAATAATATCCATAATTTTCTCTTTCCATTTTTCTAACTGAATCGAACCGGAACCAACTATAGTAGAATGTTTAACAACAAATAATGTAAGGGAAATATCAGAAGGAACATCTAAAATTGAATATTTTCCATCTTTATCAGTTTCTGACATTAAATTTGTACCGGGAATAACTACCTGTGCACCATCTACAGGAGAACCTGATGCTAAAGATACTTTTCCAGTGAGGGTACCTGTATTGGTACCTGCAGGATCAAGTATTGTAGCTTCACTACTGGCAGTATATGTTGCACTGGCAGCAATGACTTTAACAAAACCTGTTTCATTGCCTTTAAAAAGCCCTGTATTTGTAACTGTACCTAATTCTTTTTTCTCATTTTTATCTCCATTTAACACTGACCAGGTAGCAGAAGAAAGAGGTATAAAATTTCCTTCAGGATCTTTTCCAACTGCCATAAAAGGCATAAAATCACCTTTCATTACTACAGCTTTCTCAGGAATGACTTTTAACGTATCAATTGCTACAGTAGCAGAACCAATAGCTGATACAGCTGTTACCTGAACTACAGGTTGAAATCCAGAAGCACAGATAAGCATCTGATGTTCTCCAGGTTGAATATTGGAAATTTTAAAATTTCCTTTATCATCAGCATCAACTTTAGAATTCCCTATAATAACTCTCGCACCGGAGATAGCTTTATATCCTTCTGGAGGTACATTTTGTTCCAGAGCAATTAAACCAGTAGACAATCCACTTCTACCGATCTGAGGTTTAACAGGTGCATAAACATATCCTATTTTACTACTTAACTTTGCATTACTGTTGTTTCCTGATGTATCTTCCTCATCGCACCCTAATGGTATTAAGCATAAAAATAAAAAATTTAAGCACAAAAACAACAGTAAAATTTTCTTAATCATTAAATTCACTCCTTAAGTTATAGCTTTCCGCTATCAGCCATAAAGATTTAATATTATTATAACACTATTATTTTTTAATGCAATCCCTATAAAATATACAATTCCTATAAAATTTAATGCAATTTTAATACCAAAATTTACTAACAATACTCATATTCCTTAGAAAAATTATTAAAATTTAATTTAACTAAAGGTTCATAAACACCAAAATATCGGGATTTATATTGCGAATCAAGTATTCCTACTCTGGAATCTACAAAATCATAAACAAGAGCATTCATTTTACCTTTATAAGGACGTTGTATTCTACCTACAGCCTGTTGAACTTTTCTTTTAGACCTTGATGGACATGTAAGAAATAATCTATCAAGAATTTTCCAGTCAAGACCTTCTTCCGCAATTTTAGAAGTAGCAAATACAGCATTTAATTTTTCTGAATTTACAAGTTTTACTATTCTGGAACGTTCAATCCTGGGCAAATCACCGGTTAAAACAGCACTTGCTGCATCAGGATAAATTTTCTTCAAAAACTCATTCAATATATAACAGTGTTTTACTCTCTCTGAGAGAATAAGGCAGTGGTGTCCTTCTTTTATTTCTTCCAGAAGAATATTTATTATAAGATCATTTCTTTTTTTATCTTCCGTTAAAGCACTGACCATAGCAGTAAAATCATCCTGATAATTATAATAAAAATCGGTATCAACTCTTTTAAAGGCAGGAGTAACCAGATTCCCATCCAGAAGAATGTCACACTGTGTAATTTTATAAACTGTATAACCTATCTGATAATACATCATAATACCCAGTCCATCACATCTGTAAGGAGTAGCAGTAAAACCAAAACGATAGAAAGAAGGAAACTCCTTTATAACCTTCAGAAAAGAACTGGCAGGTGTATGATGAGCTTCATCAAGTATTACAAGACCAAAATGTTTTATAAAATTAGATGTCAATTTTCTTTTAGCCAGAGTTTGAACCATACCAACTGTAATATGTTCTCCTACATTCCATTTACCTTCTCCTAAAAAACCTATTTTCTTTGAAGGAATTTTTAAAAAATTTTCTATTCTTTCTATAGCCTGTTCAGCCAGTTCTTTAGTATGAACCAGCCAGAGAGAAATTTGCCCTGTTCGTGCTATTATCTCAAGTCCTATAACAGTTTTCCCTGATCCACATGGAGCCTCTATTATACCCTGCTCTAATTTAATAGCTCTCTCTACTGCCGGTATCTGATAATTACGTAACTTTATGCTGGAGTTGCATTTTATCGGTTTATTTATTACTCTCAGATCCTTTATTTTATAAATCAAATCGGAATTTCTCAGTTCTTTAAGTAAAGAATTTCTGAATCCTCTGGGTAAAATAAGCCAGTTATTATAATTTTTCCAGAATTTAATCTTTTTAGGAATATTTCCAGTCCAGAAACCCATTTTTTTATTTTTCAAATATACAGGATTATCTATTGTCAGACGATTTCTGATTTTACTTGCAAAATCTCTCGTAATAGTATCCAGATTTAAAGAAATATGTCTCCCTATAATTAATTCAACAGTTCTACTCATAATTTAAATGACTTATTCTCCCAACTATAAATAAATAATACAGGGATTTTTTCTGGCAATCCATAATTCATTACCTCACTTCATCTCGTTGATTAAAATATTTATTCCTTACAATTTCACGAATTTTCATGTTAACAAGGATATCTGTCATATAGCCGACTTTTTTAAGACCGGGGGTTTTTTCCACTTCTTCTCTGGCTTTATTTTTCAGTAAATCTTTTTCCTTATCCTCAAGACTGTTATAATATTCATCAAGATAGAGTCCCTCATCTTTTGCTTGACACTGTTCCTCTTTTTTTCTAATTGTCAAATTTCTTTTTTGTTTTTCCTCCTGTCTCAGTTCCACAGGTATATTAAGATTTTTTAATGCAGTATCACGTTCTTTTAAAGCCTGATCTATACAGTGTGGAACAAGAGCAAAAGACTGAGGGGCCTCGCCGCCCGGCATATTTTCAACCACCCAATTTGCAGCAAATGAAATATCATAAAGACTGTAGCCGTCTTCCAGTAATTTTTTTATTTCTTTTTCTCCTTTTTTCTTCTTTTCTGTTGAAGCTGTTTGATTGAGTTTGTTATAAAAAATTTCTATAATTTCTTTAATAGCTCTCTCTCCTATATTTTTTTCTTTATGGGATTCTCCCTGGGGGGCCCATGTTTTTAGAGAGAGAGTGTTTTTTAATATATTATTGTATTTAATGGGGTCAATTTTTGGTATACTACCAAAATCTATACCTAAAGAACGGCTTTTTGTAAGGTTTTGTTTTTGTATATAATTTGGTAGTATACCAATTTTTGGTATACCTGGTTCTTCTGGTATACCAATTTCTGGTATACCAATTTCTGGTATACCAGTTTCTGGTATACTACCTTCTTCTGGTATACCAGTTTCTGGTATACCAGTTTCTGGTATACTACCAGATTCTAGAGGTAGTATATTGCTGTATCGATTAGTTTTTTCTAGTATACCAATTTCTGGTATACCAATTTTTGGTATACTACCAGATTCTAGAGGTAATATATTATTGTCTTTTAATTGTTTTTCTGGTATACCAATTTTTGGTATACCAATTTTTGGTATACCAAAAATTGGTATACTATCTGTTTCTATACCAATTTTAGGTATACTATTTTGTGGTATACCTAAAATTGACCCACCTATAATTTCTCTGGGAAGTAAAATTTGATATATAGTTCCATCCTGATCCCAGTCAATTTCTTTTATATAATTATTATCTTTTAGTTCTTTAATGGCTTTAGTTGCAGTATTTCTTGACATATTTGTCCTGTCTGTGAGAATTTTCTTTCCAACTTTACAATAAGGTTTATTCCATCCATGGGATAATCTATAAAGATGAAGATATACTACCTGGGCAGAGGGAGATAGATTACTGCAGAGTTTATCAAAGAAAAAATTATCTACCATAGTAAAAAAATCCTGAACAGGTTGATAATTTTGTTCTAAATATTCTAATATTTTTTCAGTTGGTACACGTTCTTCTACAGATTCTTCCTCTTCTATTTCTTTCCTTGCAGGTAGTATTGATATGGGGGAAATATCCTGACTATGAGAATGTTTTTTCTGTGCTATCTCCTGATCTCTACTTCTCAATATACTGAGAAGCCTATTCTGCATTCTGTTATCAGGATCTTCTCTAATCAAGTTTCCACACCTCCGAGGATACAGCTTTTTCTATTATATCAGGACTTATAAGGCTATTTTCTTTTCCCTGAAGAACCAGATCCATAAGAGCATTTTTACATATTTTACATATTTTTCTTGGTTTACCTTTACTGTACTTAAATAATAATTCATAAGCTTTATCTGTAAAAAATTGTCTTGAATTTAATTGTAGACCGGCTTTTTCAAGTCTATATTCTACCATTCTTCTTGTATCATCTAAATTTAATGGATTTAATACGTAAGAGACAGCCGTTCTATCGAGAAAACTTTTTTTACGACGGATTTTTGGTAGAAATTCCATTTGAGCAAAGATTACAATATTTATAAGGAAAAAATCCGGTGTCTGATAATTAAGAAATACCCTGAGAGCTTCAAGAAATGTAGGAGTTAATTTTTGTCCTTCATCTATCACAAGGGTTACAATTTTATTTTCGTTTACCCCTTTGTCATAGAGATAATTTTTTACACTTTCTTTGCACCCTATAGTAGAACGCATATCGGTTTTTATATCATAAAGACTCAGGAGTTTAGATAAAAACTGAAATTCAGATTTAAAAGAAGGATCATAAATTGTTCTAATTATATATCTCTCAGAAGGATCTGTGGCTAACAATGTTTTCAGAGTCTCCATTAAAGTTGTTTTTCCTGTTCCTATGTCTCCGAGTATAATATTAAGGCCCTGTCTCAATCTTACTGATATTTCTAATCTTTCAAGACATTCTTTGTGCTCTTTTGAGGGATAAAAAAAATAGGGATCAGCTGCTAAATTAAAAGGTTCAACTTTTAACCCTAATAGTTCATAATATTCCATATTTTTATCATCCTCCAAGAATCTTTTTTATTTTTTTTATGGAGTAACCTTTTTTACGCAGTTCCTGAATTTGCATTAATCTGTCAACTACAGAATCATTAAATAATCTATATTTTAAATCCGGTATTCGTGAAGTTTCCTTTATCAATCCTATGTTTAAATAATAATTTAACGTATCTTTTGATAGCCCGGTTTTACTTGCTAAATTACTGATGAGATACATTTATATTACCCCTTTTTATTTTTTATAAAAATTTTAGTACTCCATACCTGTAGAGTTTTATTTAGACAAAAAAAAACAAAATCCTTCCTAAAAAATTTATTTTTTAAATTTTTTGGTCAGGATTATACTGATTTAAATCAACGATTTAAATCTATAAAAACTATAAATTTGCTAACTCTTCTTATTTTTTATTCCACCTGAGAAGCTACTATTGCAACAGTATCAACTATTTCTCTATAAGAACAACCTCTTGAAAGATCACTGCATGGCTTTGCAAGACCCTGTAATATAGGGCCAATTGCCTGGGCACCTGCAAGTCTCTGTACCAGTTTGTAACTTATATTAGCTGCGTTTAAATCCGGAAATATTAATACATTTGCTTTTCCTGCTACAGAACTACCAGGGGCTTTTTTAATACCTACTGATGGAACAAGAGCTGTATCTGCTTGCATTTCACCATCTACATTTAACTCTGGTTCCCTATTTTTTATTAATTTAAAAGCATTTTTTACTTTATCTACCATTTCATGATTTGCACTTCCATAGGTTGAAAAAGAAAGCATTGCTACTTTAGGTTCCCAGTCAAGAAGATTTCTGGCTACTTTTGCTGATGAAATGGCCATATCTGCAAGTTGTTCTGCCGTTGGATCAGGTATGACTGCACAGTCAGAAAAAATAAAGATTCCTTCTTCTCCATATTTACAATCAGGTATGACCATAATAAAGAAACTCGAAACAGAGTTTATCCCAGGAGCGGTTTTTATAATTTGAATAGTGGCTTTCATTACATCTGCTGTAGCACTTGATGAACCTGCAACCAGTCCATGGGCAATGTCTTTTTTTACAAGCATGGAACCGAAATAGAGAGGATGAACTATAGTTTCCTTGGATTTTTCCTGGGTCATGCCTTTGTTTTTTCTTAATTCATAATATTCTTCTGCAAATTTTTCTTTATGAGGAGATTGTTCTGGATCTATAACTGTTACTTTCTCGATATTAAGCCCGATTTTTTCAGACTTCTTTTTTATTTCTTCTTCCTCTCCAAGAAGTATTAATTTTGCAAGCTTTTCCTCTGTAATATCTTTTGCTGCCTGTATTACTCGCTCATCTACCGATGCTTCTGGAAGAACTATTGTAGCTTGTTTAGACCTGGCTTTTTTATAAAATTTTTTAATTAGTTCCATAAGTATTACACAAAATGTTTGTGTTTTCCCTCCTTAATGTTAAATATTATTAGCTATCAGCATTCAGCTTTTTATTTTTAGATGATTGTTGATAGCTGACTGGCGTATGCTTTAAATTAATAATAAATTTGCTTCTTTATTGTTCGAACCTAATTTTATTTTTTTTATATAGCTACTATTGTGATTATATTTTAATAAATCTTTTATAGTAACAAATTTGAAATCATCAAGAAGTCTGTTGAATTTATCTTCACATTCTTTTAGATTTACATAATGAACAAATTCTTTTGTCCAGGGTAATTTAATCTTTGGATGATGAATATCCATTTCCCAGCTATGCAGATAAGATACAGCAGGCATTTTTAGTTTATTTAATTTTTCTACTTCTTTTTTTATTATGTTATAAGGTAGAAGCCTCATAATCCAGCTTCCTGTAAAGGGTAGTTGTCCCATAATAGATTTAAATGTAGAAGGTGGAAAGATATTTAATGTTCCATTTTCTGTTTCAATTTGATGGGGAAATGGTAAAGCTTCAGGATCTCCTATTATCCATGATGGAGTTACACTGGAATCATAAAGAAGACCTTCTTCTTTTATAATATTAAGAGCCCAGTAGGATTCTTTTTTTATTGACCACTCAGGGGCTCTATAACCGAGTATATCCTCACCAGTTATATTTTTTAATATATTTATTGATTTTTTCAGGTCTTCTCTGAATTCTTCAGGAGTTAGATTATAAACCGTCTGATGCCTGTATCCATGAGTGGAAATTTCATGTCCTTCATTAAATATTTTTTTTACCAGTTCGGGATAGCGTTCTGCGATATAGCCCAGTATGAAAAAGGTACCTTTTATATGTCTTTTTGATAACATATCTAAAATCTTTTCAGTACCGATTGTTACTCTGCTTTCCAGACTTTTCCAGATTGAAGGAGAGAGAAATTTTTCTACTCCACATATATGGTACCAATCTTCTACATCAACAGTAAAGGCATTTAACACGTCTGTATTAAGAGGCAAAGTTTCTCAACTTTTAGCTGAGTAAGCTCTTGCTTTTCCTTTCTATATATAATAATTACTGAGTTTTAAGCATTCCCAGTTTAAGAAGTAAATGATCTCTCATATCTTTATCATAAATAAACATAAGTCCTGTTAATATATTTCCCAGAATTGGAAGTGGATCTTCCCAGGCAAAGATTGCATGGGTAATATTTTTTTCAAAAAAATTAAAAAAATCCGGTAGTATTTTTAACCTTTCAGGATTTGATATGAAATTAAGTATATCTCCTGGTATAAGCCATCTAAATTTTGTGCCAATTTTGTATTCTTTTATTTTTATTACTTTTTCTTTAAGGGCTATTTTATAAAGTAAATATGGGAAATCCACACCTGAATAAATGGCTAACTGTAAAGAACCCCAGAATCTTGGATTAATTTCCATCAGATAAGGTGTATTATCTCCTGGATTTACTTTAAATTCAACCATAGCTACGCCAAACCAGTTTAGTTTTTTTAGAAGTTCTATAGCAAGGTCAGTTATTGATGGACGAAGACAGCTTTCACATAAGGTACTGGCTCCTCCTGTTACGGGATATTCTCTAATTCTTCTGTGAGTAAATGAAGCAATAAGGTTTGAGTCCTGATTAAAAATAGCTGATACACCTATTGCTTCTCCTCCAGAAGGTATACGTTCCTGAATTAATGGATAAGGAAATATATTATGAATTTTTCTATATTCTTTCTCAAGATCCTTTTTAAATTCTATATATTTTACACCTTTAGCGCCAGAACTTCTTGTTGGTTTTATTATAACAGGAAAATTTATTTTATTTTCAATAGCTTTTATATCATTTAAATCTTTTATAAAATAAGTTTTTGGACATGGAATTCCAGAGTTTGAAGCAAATTTTACAAGTTCCCCTTTATTCATCGCTATAGCAAGAGTTTCTCTATTTACTAGAGGAATAGATACATCTTTTGAAAAAGCTTCCAGATTATCAGTTATTAGATTTATAGTATCTTCTTCCATAGGAAAGAGAACAGAATATTTTTTTTCTTCTAATTCTCTGGATAAAAATTCTATAAATTTTTTTGGATTT
Organism: Bacillota bacterium; assembly: GCA_022704525.1. Classification (GTDB taxonomy): domain Bacteria; phylum Vulcanimicrobiota; class SpSt-956; order SpSt-956; family JAKJGF01; genus JAKJGF01. Next base: position 17,356 of record JAKJGF010000052.1, read on the forward strand.
TTTTTTACAGAAGGATATAGAATTTTTTTATTACAATAACGAGAAAAAAAAGAACTACATAAGTTAGTACTGTCTCCACAGGTAACATTTATGTTTTTTTTACCGAGAGAACGCACTACTGCAAGTGTTTTATGCCATCTTCCATCAGTTACAAATACGCCGGACATAATTATAGTTTTACACCGCTTTTTTTCAGTTCATTCTTAAAATCAGTAAGAGCTTTTTCTGTATTTGGATCTAAATTTTTAATAGTTAATCCGCTATTACAGGTTTTTAAAGCTAATTCAGGGTTACCATCAATATTATATATTTTTGCCAGTATGTAATAAGTCTTTCCATAATAGGGATTTATCTTCTTTGCTTTAAGACAGTAGTTAATTGCTATATCTCTATTTTTCTGATATTTTTCTCGATATTTTTTATCATCCTCTGGATCTTTAGCAAAACTTACAGATAAATCTCCGATACTGCTGAGAAGATTTTCTGCTTTTTGTACACAGGATATAGCTACATCACCTTTATTCAATTTTGATGATACATATCTTATTCCTAAAAGGACTCCTACAATTATAAGAAATACTAAGGCCCCAATAATTGGATAGGGCATGTTAGCTTTTCTTTCGCATTCTGGATGATAATAGGCAAAAGCTTTAGATACTGCTGTTTCATTATGGCGGAGTTTACTTATATCATCGGGCACTTTACAATAATGACATATTTTTATATACTTAGTTGTATCGTGTTCGCATTTTGGACATACATGTCGCCATTCTTTAGTTACATCTTCCAGATCTATCTGTCCTTCAATTAATTGTTTTTTTATTTCTATCAGTTCTACTTCCATAGAAGTTTTACACATTGGACATGGATGTAAAATGATGGTTTTAGGACGAATTTCTTCCATGATTTTTCTCCTTCAATCTTTTATAAAAATACTTTATAATAATAAAATTTGCTATTTATGTTATAAATACCTTTTTAAAAAGGAATTTTATTTTTTGAAAAGAAGATTATAGAGGTCTTATTTATTATTTAGGAGAGAAAAATTTTATGGAAGAAAAAATTAAATCCCTTGAAAATTGTGGACTTTTTTCTGAAATTTCTATTGATGAACTTGAGAAGTTAAGTAGTTTTTTTACTAAAAAGAGTTTTTCCGATAAAGCTATTATTTTTCGTGAAGGAACTGTTGGGAGAGAACTTTATATAATAGAAAGTGGTGTAGTAGCTATTACAAAACAGGTGAAAGAGGGGACAGATACTGTTATAGCAAGGTTTGGCACGGGAGATTTTTTTGGAGAACTTACAATGTTTGAGGATTTTACTCGAACTGCTACTGCCAGAGCCCAGGGTAAGACAACTGTTCTGGTTATCAGCCATGAGAATTTGCTGACAATGCTGGAAAAAGATTCTAAAATGGCAGCTAAACTCTTTATCTCTTTATTAAAAATTATGTCCCGTAGAATAAGACAGACCAATTTGTCTTTGAAAGAAGCTATAATCTGGGGTTTTGAAGCTATGGGCTATAGTGATTAATTATAATATTCTCATATTTTCCAGGTTACTTTTAGCTTCTTTATTATTCGGATCGATTTCCAGAGCTTTATTAAAGGATCTCACAGAAGCTTTTAGATTTTTTTGTTTTTCATATAGTTTGCCAAGTCTGCAGTAAATTTCAACTAGATTCGGGTTAGATTTTAAAACCTCTTCATAATGTTTAATAGCTTCTATTTCATTTCCTATTTCTTCATATACTATTCCGAGATTATAGCAGGCAGAAGATAAGGCTGGATTTATCTCCAGGGCTTTTTGATATGAATATATAGCTTCCTTAAGCATCTTAATAGATTTATATGCTTTACCAATATTACAGAGGGCCATATAATTTTTGGGATTTAATTCAATAGATTTTTTGTAGGCTTCAATAGCTTTTTCATTTTTTCCCTGATTTTTATATATATTTCCTAATTTGAAATGAGGTATATCCAGAGACGGATTTATTGATATGGCTTTATGATACAGGAGTGTTGCTTTATCGATCTGCTTAAGTTCCACATAACACTGTGCCATATTACAATATATCTCCGGTTCATCCGGATTGAATTTTAATACATTTTCATAAGCATTTAAAGCCTTTTGCAAGTTACCCTGTCTCTGATATATTTTTCCTATATTGGAAAATAGTATTTTTAATTCAGGATCAATTGACAGTGCTTTTTTATATATGTCCAGAGCTTTATCCCATTGTTTTTTATCAAAAAGTACATTTCCAAGTTCTACATAGGCCTCTGACATAGCAGGATTCAGTTGAATACTATGTTCCAGATGTTTTTTTGCTTCGTCTAGATTCTTTAGTTTATAATATCCTCTACCAAGATGATAATGTATTAATCCAATATCAGATTCTATATTCAAAGCTTCTGTGTATTTTTTTATAGCTTTTTCTAGATTTCCTTTTTCTTCATAGAGGAGACCTACTTTATAATGTATATTTCCTATTTGTGGATTAATGTTCAATGCTTCCTTATAAATATTCTGTGCTTTATCTGTTTCAGACATCTCTTCATAGAGCATTATAAGGTTACTATAAGCTATTATACTGCTTGAAGTTAATTCAATAGATTTTTTATAATTACGTATGGCCTCTTCTATATTATTTTGATTTTTATAAATATTAGCCATTTCAATATAGGCTTCCGGAATATTTTTATCTAATTCTATGGTTTTTGTAAATTCCATAAGAGCTTTATTAATTTTTTTCTGGTTTTTGTAAAGCACTCCAATACTGTATCGGGCTATGGCCATATTTGGATCCAATTCCAGGGCATGTTTATATGCTTTCATAGCATTATTAGTTTCTCCTTCTTCTGCGTAAATGGTTCCCATTCTGTAGTAGGCGAGAGCAAAAGTGGGATCCAGTTCCAATGCTTTACTATATTCCATTTTAGCTTTTGATAATTTATTCTGATTTTTATATATAGCACCGAGACCACAGTGGGCAGATGCATTTTTTGGGTCCAGAATAGTTACCTCCTGAAATTTGAGTAGGGCTTCTTCATGTCTTCCCAGAGAAGAATAGGCCATACCAAGACCATTATGTGCAGATGTGAGTTCCGGATCAATCTCTATTGCTATAGTAAATACTTCAAGGGCTTTTTCATATTCTCCAAGTTGTAAATAGATTACTCCAAGTTTACTGTAGGCTGAAACTCTCTTATCATCAATTGTTATAATAGAAGTTAATTCTTCTATAGCTTCTTTAATATTATTAGTTTTTAGAAGGCATGAACTTAACATATCACGAGCTGACATAGAGTTTGGAATAAAACTTATTACTTTGCGAAATTCTGAGATTGCTTCTTCATATTTTTCCTGTTCATAGTAAATTTTACCTAAATCGAAATGAGCAGAAGGCAATTTTGCATCCAGATTTATAGCCTGTAATAATTCCAGCATAGCATCCTGTAGTTTTTCCTGTTTTAGATATACCTTTGCTATTCCGTTATGGGCCAGAGCAGATTCATTGTTTATCTGCAATGCTTTGTTAAAATAATCTGTTGCACTTTTTATATCATCCTGATTGAGTGCAATATTTCCAATTCCTATATAGGAATATAAATCTTCCTGATCCAGTTTTAAAGCTTTTTCATGGTATTTAATGGCTTCTTCAGGTCTTCCTAATTTAAAATAAGTATTCCCAAGAGCATTCAAAGTGTATATATCTTTGGGCATGGCTTTAAAAGCTTTTTCAAATTCTTCAAGAGCTTTTTCAAAAATTTCCTGTTTGAAATATATATTGCCCAGATTATAATGAACCTCTCCTTCACTGGGGTTAATACTGAGAGCTCTTTCGTAGTTTTTTATAGCTAAATCTATCTGTTCCTTATGTTGATAAATTCTTCCTAATCTAAAGAAAGCAATAACATCTTCTTTTCCGCTATCAATTATATTCTGATATTTTTTTTGTTCCTTCTCAATATCGTGTAAAGCAGGATTATAAAAATCTTTGGATTTTTTTTTACGAGGAACAAGGTCTCTTAATTTATCAAGCATTAAGGAACTCCTTTCTAAAGTTTAGAGTTTAAGGTTTAAGGTTTTTATTATATTTATTATTCTCACTCTAAACTTTCAACCTTAAACTATGTAAAAGTGACTCTTAATTATTCTTAGTGAACTACCTTCCCCTGAAGGGAAAGGCTTCCTGTTTCTCAGACGATACTTGCCCCACACCCGGAGGTTTGGAGTAGAGGTTTCGTCTCCACAGGCGTTATTTCCCTATGTTCCGTAGGTATCGGTATATAGTTAACAGATGATAGTCCTTCATATAATACTGTTTTAGCAGTTTTTATATCTCTATCTTCTGTTAAACCACATTTATCACAATGATATACTCTTTCAGAAAGACCAATTTCTACCATATTACCGCAGGTATAACATCTTTTCGTTGTAGGAACATATTTATCTATTATAAGTACCTGTTTTGACTTTTGCAGTTTAGATTTAATTGTTCCTAAAGCAGAATATTGAACCTCTTTTCCAAATAACCCTTTATGCCATCCTTTTATATTTTCATCCTGCATTATTACTAACTGATTTTCTCTTAATAATTTTGACACTATCTTATTGGCCTTATCTTTCCTGCAATTATTCAGATATTCATATTCTCTCCTCAGGAGCATTTGCATTTTATATCTATTCTTTGAACTCTTTCGACGACGGTGTAATTTCCTCTGTATACGTCTCAGGCGTTCACTTTTTCCAATAGATATATTATACTTTTCTCCAACTGATGTGGTTATTGTTGTTTTTATTCCAAAATCTAACCCTGTAGACGGGTTCTTTATCCGGGGTATATGGTCTGATGTTATATTTATGTAACAGGTTAATTTTATATAATAACCTGAAGGTTTCTTTATTAATTTCCCATTGGCCAGTTCATATTGTGACTTTATCTGCTGGAGACCTCTCACTATTAAATATCTTTTTATTCCATTTATTTTTATTCTATTTCTTCCTGTTATCTTATGAGTTACTCCATATTGAGATAATTCGATGGCAGTGTACTCTGATTTAAATTTTAATTTCCCGACTTTCTTTCCGATTTTTTTTGTGGAGTGTAATCCTTTGATATTCCATTTTAATGTATTATGCACATCCTGACGGTTCTTTGCAGGTAGATATTTAAGCTTTCTTTCTTCAATTTCTCTGTCTTTGTTTAATACTTTAACCAGTGGAGATTTACTGTCATATTCGAAGGCATTTTCCATAGCAAGTACGTGATTATATATCCATTTAGCTTCTACAAAAAACATCTTTAATTTTATTTGTTCTTCTTTGTTAAGATGAGAAGTGTCTATTTTCAGTTCAAATACCAGAGGTCTCTGACTTTTACGCTTTTCTTTTGTCTTAAGTAAGGTTTTTCTCTGTTTATCAAATTTCTTTTTTTTATCTTCCTCTGACATTCTCATTTTAGCTAAAATCTCCTTAATTAAATTTATAGCATATTGTTAGCTTTTTGTCAACCTGCCCCTTATCCTATCACCTGCCTGAAGGCAGGAATCTTCCCCTGAAGATAAAATTTTACAGTAATTATTTGAAAAATTCAATAAAATTAATCAAAATCCTCTTTTTTCTGAGTTAGTAGAACAAAGTCAATAAAATTCATCTGGTAGAAAAGAAAATTTTTTCAATTAATTCTTTAGAGAGATTATTATTATTTTTTATTTCAATCTGTTTTAAAATATATTTAATAGTTTCCTGTATGGTTTTTTTAAAAATATTGTTATTTTCCTCTTTATATATATTTATAAGAGGCAGAAGACATTCTTCTCTACCAATCTTACTTAGAGCCTGAAGTGCACATATTTTAACTTCTATATCTTCTTCTTTAAGGACATTTATAAGAGGGTCTATAGCATTTTTATCTTCAAGTAATCCAAGAAATTCTGCAGCATGATCTCTACAGAGTGATTCTTTATCCTGGAGGATCTCTATAAGAGGAGATACTGCACTTTGAGGATCAATAGTTATTAGTGTTTCCACAATACTTCTCATAAATATAATATCATCTTCTTTAATGGCTTCTATCAGAGTTGGTACAACAATTAAATCCCCTATTTTTGCAAGGGCATCTATGGCACAGAGACGAATGAAATAAAAAAAAGGGCTTTCATCTTTTAATAACAAAGCAATTTCTTCTGTTGATCTTTTATCTCCTATCTCTCCTAAAGCTATTATGGTTGATACTATAACTCTTACATCTGGATCTTTCAGGTTTTCAATAAGGGGAAGAACTGCATCAGGTTCTTTTTTCTCACCCAGTATATCTGCACAAAATTTTCTTACCAGAGGTTCTCTGTCCTGAAGTGATTTAATTAAAAGAGGAACAGTAAATTTACTCTTTGATTTTTTTAACTCCCTATAGGCTTTCTCTATTTCTGAATAGTCTGGATGTGACAGTGATTTTATTAAAGATAGAATTTTTTCTTTCTGTTTTGATGACATGTCAAAATTATAACATAAGAGAATTAATAAGACAATTAGAGTTTTTACAAAAAATTATTCAGAAAATAAATAAGTTAAATTATTAGCTTCAGTAAAAATAAACCTTTTATGTTTAAAGCTTTCAGCTCTCAGCTTTCAGTTTATATCAATCTGCCATCAAACGTAGTAAAAACAGCCTTGAGGCTACGGAAAAACGAAGTTCTCCGAAGGACAAAAAGATGGCGTATTTAAAGGAAGTTCTAAGT
>JAKJGF010000053.1 GCA_022704525.1 Bacillota bacterium
GAAGAGGTAGAAGAAGAGGTAAGAGAAGAGATAGGAGAAGAGGTAGAAGAAGAGGTAGTAGAAGAGGTAGGAGAAGAGGTAGGAGAAGAGGTAGTAGAAGAGGTAAGAGAAGAGATAGGAGAAGAGGTAGGAGAAGAGGTAGGGGAAGAGGTTGTAGAAGAGGTAAGAGAAGAGATAGAAGAAGAGGTAGTAGAAGAGGTAAGAGAAGAGGTAGGAGAAGAAACTGTAACAGAACCAGTAGAAGATGAGGGATATAAAAAGAATGATAAGTTATATCTTCATCTAATTCAGGAATTATTGAATAAGGACGTATCTTTATTGACTTCTGCTATTTTGTTTAATAGAGATAAACTGGATAAAAGATTTTTTGATTTATTTGATTGCGAAGTAGAAAATGCTATCGAAATAGAAGATAATAAAACTCTGGATGCTTTATCTCATTTAGAGAGAGTCATCAATAATCTTCAGATTCGTAAGAATATGAGCTCTCTTTATATACCTGAACCTGGAGAACTGGAAGAATTGGAAAGATTAGAAGTAGCAGAAGAGAAAGTAGAAGAAGTAGTAGAAGAGAAAGTAGAAGAGAAAGTAGAAGAAGTAGAAGAAGTAGTAGAAGAGAAAGTAGTAGAAGTAATAGAAGTAGCAGAAGAGAAAGTAGAAGAGCAGGTAGAAGAAGTAGTAGAAGAAGTAGTAGAAGAGAAAGTAGAAGAAGTAGAAGAAGTAGCAGAAGAGAAAGTAGAAGAGAAAGTAGAAGAAGTAGTAGAAGAGAAAGTAGAAGAAGTAGCAGAAGTAGCAGAAGAGAAAGTAGAAGAGAAAGTAGAAGAGAAAGTAGAAGAAGTAGCAGAAGTAGCAGAAGAGAAAGTAGTAGAAGTAGTAGAAGAGAAAGTAGAAGAGAAAGTAGAAGAGAAAGTAGAAGAGAAAGTAGAAGAGAAAGAAGAAGAGAAAGTAGAAGAAATAGTAGAAGAAGTAGTAGAAGAACAGGTAGAAGAAGTAGTAGAAGAACAGGTAGAAGAGAAAGAAGAAGAGAAAGTAGAAGAAATAGTAGAAGAGAAAGTAGAAGAAGTAGTAGAAGAGAAAGTAGAAGAAATAGTAGAAGAGAAAGTAGAAGAAGTAGTAGAAGAGAAAGTAGAAGAAGTAGTAGAAGAACAGGTAGAAGAAGTAATAGAAGAACAGGTAGAAGAGAAAGTAGAAGAAATAGTAGAAGAAGTAGCAGAAGAGAAAGTAGAAGAAGTAGTAGAAGAGAAAGTAGAAGAAGTAGTAGAAGAGAAAGTAGAAGAAGTAGTAGAAGAGAAAGTAGAAGAAGTAGTAGAAGAGCAGTTAGAAGAAGTAGTAGAAGAGAAAGTAGAAGAAATAGTAGAAGAACAGGTAGAAGAAAAAGTAGAAAAATTAATAGAAGATGAGAAAGAAAAAGAAACACAGGAGAAAATAGAAGAGGCCAGGCGATTTGAAATGGAGGAATTAGAGAGGCAGCAGGAAGAAGAATTGAGAATGACAGAAGAGGCCAGACGACTTGAAATGGAGGAATTAGAGAGGCAGCAGGAAGAAGAATTGAGAATGACAGAAGAGGCCAGACGACTTGAAATAGAAGGTATAGAGGAAGATATTGAAGATGAGGAAGAAGTGGAAATTATAGAAGTAGATGAAGATGATTGGATTGGTGATGAATCTGAAGAGGTAGAGATTATAGAAGTAGTTGATGAGGAAGAAGAAAAATTTGCATATACATCCTTTGATAAGCTTTATATCGATTTGATTCAGGATTTGGTAACAAAAGATTTTACTGCTTTGACTCCATCTATTATAATGAATAGAGCAAAATTAGATCAGAGATTTTTTGAAATACTGGATTATAAGATGCAGTATGCTATAGAACATGATCAAAAACTTGCAGATGACATGTCGTATTTGAACAGTATTTTGAATAATTTGCGAATTCGTGAAAATATGGTCCCTCTTTATGTACCAACAATGGAAGAACTTCAGGCATTAGAAATAGAAGAAGAAATACCTGAAGAAAAAAAGAAACCAGAGGAAAAAGTACAAATAGAAGAGTTTGTACCTCAGGTAGAACCGGAAATAGAAGAAGAGGAAATCAAATTTGATCCAGATTTAGAATGTCTTGTTTTCACTTATAGATTAATAAAAACTAAAGATTTAGATGAACTATCTTTGTTAATAAACGAATATAGACCTGATAATAAATTTTTTGAGATTTTTGATGAGATATTTTATTTCGCAAGAGAGCTGGATAGAAGACAGGTAGTATCTGATCTATGTTATTTTAATAAATTGTTTGAACATATGGGTTTAAGAGAGTCCGGAAGTCCTCTGAATCCATATGTAACTACAGAAGTACTTTCTGTTAGTGAACCAGATGTTCTGGAACACGAAAAAGAAGAAAAGATTACAAGAGAGATTTTTATAGAAGAAGAAGCCCTTTCAGAGGAAGTTAAGACAGAGAAGATACCTGTTCCATTCCTGGATGAAGAGGCAGAAAAGCCACCGGAAGAAGAGTTACCCCCGGAAGAAGAAGAAATACTAACGGATTTGCCTGTAGTTGTAGAAAGTATTGTGCCCTCAACTGAATCTGTGAATTTATCAGATGAAGAAGTATTTGAACTTGATATAAAAGAAGATGCTATTTCGGCAATTCCTGAGATAGAGGAAGTTCCCTCTAAAGAAGAGGAAGTTTCAGTAGAGATAATAAGAACAGTTGATGACTATGCCAGAGCTTCTACGGAAGAGATACAGACAGGATTTCAACATAAAAACCAGGAGAAAATATGTATTGAACAATCTGTTATTTCTGGTGTTTATGACATCTCTGTTCTTGTTAAAGAATATGATTATATTATTGAAGAAACTTACAGAAAAAAGATAAAAGTAGAGCCTGTTTTAGAGAAAGCCATAACTCTACCTGTTCTTAAAGAAGAAGTGAAAAAAGAAGTTAAACCAGAAGTAGAAAAAATTCCTCCTATGGAAATAACTGAACCTCCAGAGGAAGAAGGAGAAGACTATAAAACTTTACTTGAGGATATTTTACTGGCAGCAATAGACAAGAAGGCATATAATATACATTTTATAGTAAATTTCCCTCCATTAATACGTCTGCACAAAAACCTCCAGAAATTAGATTTTCCAGGTATTACATCGGATTTTACTCAATACTTTATTGATAATATGCTTGACGAAAACCAGTTACATTCTTTTTTATACAATAAAAATTTAGATATGGTATATCAATTTTCTCGTGATGGAAAACCTTATAGATTTAAGGTAAACCTTTATGAGCATCTTCTTGGGATTAATGCTAATTTCTGGCTTTTATCTCCCAGGATGTTAGATTTAAAGAAGCTAAATCTTCCTGATTTTCTTCCTTCATTAATCTATTATAAATCCGGATTGGTTATAATAGGAGGGCCTGCTAAGAGCGGAAAAACAACAACTCTGAATGCATTATTAAATCTTATAAATGAAACTAGGTCACTTCATATTATTTCTATTGAACATATTATAGAATATGTTCATCTCCACAAGAAAAGTCTCATAAAACAACGACAGATAGGGCTTCATTCAGAAACTTTCAAGAGCGCTTTGAATTTTGCTATAAGAGATAATCCTGATGTTATTGTAGTAGGAGAATTGACAGATGCGGATATTATGTACTGGTCACTTCTTGCGGCTGAGGCAGGGAAACTGGTTCTTACAACTTTACCTGCTACTGATTCTATTAATGTTATTAACAGTATAATAGATATTTTCCCCGGAGAACGTCAGAATGAAATAAAGTTTATCCTTGCAAGATCCCTTAAGGCTATAGTCTCTCAACGTTTGTTAAGAAGTTTAAATAAGGATTGCCTGGTACCGGCAGTGGAAATTTTGTCAGGCTGTGATAGACTTACTGAAATTATAAAAGAAGGAAATTTATTTGAGATAAATGAGTTAATAAATAATGATTCTTACCCTGGTATGTGCTCTTTGGATACTTCTTTATTGAATTTATATAAGACAGGAAAGATTTCTCTGGAAACAGCTTTGGAATTTGCAGTGGATATAACCAGATTTAAAACTAATATGTCTGAATTTGAAAGGGGTTAGTTTATGTTAGGTCGCCTTTTTACTGGTAAAGAGAAAAATGATAAGGAAAAGAAGACAGAAGAACAGGAAGAGTCAGTTGATATTTTTCGAAAAACCAGAAGTACCCAGACTAAAACAAAAAGACTCACAGGTTTGGAAATTGAAAAAGACAGGATTATATCTGATGCTATACATAAAGTCCCAAAATCCCGTAAAGTTAAAGATATAGAAATTGTAAAAACTAATATAACCGGTTCTTTCAATATAGAAGATTTACTTGAAGCTATGTCTCAAATTCAGACATCAGAACTTTACATAAACCCCGGAATTTCTCCCTGTTTTCGTCTTTATGGAGAACTTGTAAAATCTGACATGGAGGCATTGGCAGAAGAAGAATGTAAAGAATTACTTTATCAGGCCTGTACAGAAGAACAGATTGAAGATCTTGAAACCAGTGGAGAAGTCAGTTTTTCCTTTAAATTAAAAGAAAAGGAACGTTTTAGAGTGAGTATTTCTAAAGAGTTTAATGGCTTTGGCGGAGTTTTTAAGAGAATACCTTCTGAAATAATACCACTTTCACCTGCTTTAGATCCTCTTACTCATTATAAAAGAGGTCTTGTTATTATTTCAGGACCCTCTGACAGTGGCAAGTCTACGACTGCTGCATCTATAATAGAATATATAAATCAAAATCGGGAAGAATTGATAATAACCATAGAAAATCCAGTAGAATTTATTTATGAAAATAAAAAATCTATCATTATCCAGAGAGAGATAGGCACAAATGTTTATTCTTCTAAAGAAGCTTTACAATCAGCTCTTAGAGAAAATCCTGATGTGATTTTTATAGGTGCAGAATTAAGGGATATGGATAATATCTTATTAACTCTGAAAGCAGCTGAAATGGGTTCACTGGTTTTATGTGTCCTTCATATGGATAATGCTATGAATTCTATCAAGAAAATTTTAAGCTTTTTCCCTCCTGATAAATCACCACAGATGGCCAAACGTCTCTCTTCAGTTTTAAAAGCTATTATATCTCATAAGCTAATACCAAAGCAGGATAAAAAGGGGCAATGTCTGGCTATGGAAATTATGTTTAATTCCAGAGAGATTTCGGATTTGATAAATAAGGGAAATATAGATGAAATTAATACTTTAATGTCTAAAGCTGATTTTAAGCTACTTGGTATGCAGACTATGAATGACTCTGTTTGTACATTAATAAGGAATAAAATGATTTCTTCTGATATTGCCAGGGATATGGGCTTTGATTTATCAGGTCTTGTGGAGATGGGATCTTCTTAAAGATATGGATGTATTATAATAATACACTTCTAAAAACTACCAGATATTAATAAAAAGTCAAGACTTTACGTTCAGTAATTATGCTAATAAAACTTACAATTTTACCTGATAACAGACAATTATATGTAGAAAAAGGAAGTAATCTTCTTAATGTACTTCAGAGTAATGGTTATAATATTAATAGCCCCTGTGGGGGCATGGGGATCTGTGGAAAATGCGGGATACGTATAGGGACATTGTCTTCAGAGAGAGGATTTATTTTTGAAGAAGATAATGGAGAAAAGTCTCATCTTGCCTGCAGAGTTAGTATAGAAGATGATACTATAATTGAGCTCCCTCCATCAATCAATAATGTTCCTCTGAAAGAAACTATAAAAAGTAATTTTTTGACACAATTATCACCGGGTCTTAAAAAATTTTTTTTTTCTCTTCCTTTAGCGTCATCTCATGATCAACGTTCCTACAGTCAGAGGATTCAGGATTCTTTTGGGGAAAAATTATCTTTTTCCCTTGAGGTTCTCCGTAAAATCCCTTTGATAGTAAGAGATAATGATTTTAAAGCTACCATAACAGTTGATGAAAGGGATGGTGTAATAGATCTGGAAGGTGGTGATAAAAGAGGAGAATTTTACGGGATTGGTATAGATATAGGTACAACCACTGTTGTAATCTATTGCTTCAACCTTATCACAGGTAAAGAAATAGCAGCAAAATCCATAACTAATCCCCAGACTATTTACGGAGCAGATGTAATATCCAGGATACACTATGTAAATAGAAATGGTAACAGTGGTCTTAAGGAACTTCAGGAGAAGATACTTACAGGCCTGAATTCTCTTTTAGATAAAATATGCTGTAATATTAATATTTCCCGGAAAAATATATATAAAGCTACTATTGCAGGTAATCCCACTATGATACATTTATTGCTCGCCATTGATCCTTCTTATATAGGAAGATCTCCATACATTTCTGTTTTAAGAGACATTATTTCTTTAAAATCGAAGGAACTTGGATTAAATATACATCCTGAAGGAACAGTTTATATATTGCCGGGAGTTTCAGCTTATGTGGGAGGAGATATAACAGGCGGTATACTGGCTACAGGTATAGATAAGTCGAAAACACTTAAATTACTTATAGATATCGGGACAAATGGTGAAATTGTTCTGGGATATAAGAATAAAATTCTGGCATGTTCAACTGCAGCAGGACCTGCTTTTGAAGGAACTAATATTGAAAAGGGTATGAGGGCACAGGAAGGTGCTATATATAAGATAGAACCGAATAAAGGAGATATAATTTTAAAAACCTTTGGAGATGGTACTCCTTCCGGCATATGCGGTTCAGGTCTTATAGATTTTGTTGCCTCTTTGAGAAAATTAAACCTTATTTCAGAAAATGGCAGACTGATAAAGGATTCATCTATTCCGGGAGGACTTCGAATCAGTACAATAAGGGAACGAGAAGTCTCCTTTAATTTGTATGATGATATTTATGTTTCTCAAAAGGATATCAGAGAAGTTCAGCTTGCTAAAGGTGCTATAAGAGCAGGTATAGAGATCCTTCTTAAAGAGTTTGGTGTAACTACAAAAGATATTAAAGAAGTATATCTGGCAGGAGCTTTTGGGAGTTTTTTAAGGAAAGAAAGTGTTAAAGCCATAGGTCTTATACCTCCTGTAAAATTAAGTAAGATAAAGAGTGTTGGTAATTCTGCAGGAGCAGGAGTAAAACTATGCCTCCTTAACCAGAGTGAACTTAAACACATTCAAAAAATAGCAGAAAGAGTTGACTATCTTGAACTTTCATATAGAGCAGATTTTAACGATGAATTTATAAAACAGATGAAATTTTCTTGACCCCGGGAATGAGATGAGATATTATTATTAAGTAAACAGTGAACTTACTGCTCACCGTTTACTTTAAAACTTGAAAGGAGAAAATTAAATGAGCGGTCTTATAGGAGTCATAGGGGGCAGTGGCCTTTATGAAATTGAAGGAATTCAGGGGTTGAGATTTGAAAAAATAGATACACCCTTTGGCTGCCCTTCTGATGAATATGCCATTGGTACTTTTAGTGGAAAGGATGTAGCTTTTTTACCGAGACATGGAAGAGGACATGTGATTCTACCGGGTGAAATTAACTTCAGAGCAAATATTTACGGGTTTAAAAAACTGGGAGTTGAATGGATTATATCCCTGAGTGCTGTGGGAAGTTTGAAAGAGGAATTAAAACCCATGGATATGGTTATAGTAGATCAATTCCTGGATAGAACAAAAGGAAGGATAAATACATTTTTTGGAGATGGTATTGCCGCTCATGTGGGATTTGCAGACCCCATCTGTAAAGAACTGGCTTCAGTCCTGTATGAAGCCGCGAAGGAAGCAGATGTTACTGTTCATAGAGGAGGTACATATGTAAATATAGAGGGGCCGGCTTTTTCTACAAGAGCAGAATCCAATGTATACAGGAAACTTGGCATGGATGTTCTTGGAATGACGAATGTTGTTGAGGCAAAGCTTGCCAGAGAAGCTGAGATTTGCTATGCCACAGTTGCTATGGTAACTGATTATGATTGCTGGCATGAAGGTCATGATAGTGTCAGTGTGGATATGGTCTTGGCGGCACTCCTGAGCAATGCAGAAAATGCAAAAAAGATAATAAAAAATTCTCTCCCAAAGATCTCAAAGGAACGTAAGTGTTCCTGCAAGGATGCCCTTTCTACAGCATTAATTACAGCAAGAGATAAAATGCCTGATGTAACAAAGAAGAAGTTGGATATTATAATTGGAAAGTATATTTAATCGGATTTGCTTTAAACAATGCAATAACCTGCAGGGGCAACCCTCTGTTGTTGTTCCACAAGGGGCAGACAGAGGCGCCTGCCCCTAGGTGCTCTGAACTGGCAGAATAACCTTAAAAGTGCTTCCTCCTCCCACGGTACTTTCAACTGTAATAAACCCCTTATGAGCTTCTACAATACTTCTGGCAATATAAAGGCCTGTGCCCATACCTTCAAAACTTCTTGTACTACTGGCATCTACCTGATAGAATTTATCGAATATTTTTTCAAGGTGTTCTTCTTTTATTCCTATCCCCTGATCTTTTATATTTATTTCTATAGATGTTTTATTTTTATTAATACAAATATTAATATCTCCACCATCTGGAGAGAATTTGGCACCATTATCCATTATATGGTAGAGGGCATGGGAGAGTTTTGTTATATCCACTTCAAGCTTTAATGGTTCATATATATTTAATACGAAGTTGTGAAGGAGATATTTTTTCTTGAGAGGTTTTATAGTATCTTTAATTAATTGAGTTATATCAATTACTTCTTTAAAGAGACGCATACTTTTTTCTGTTTCTATACTTGCCACTGTGAGGAGATCATTTATAAGTCTGCTCAGATGTTCCACTCTTCCATCTATAGTATCCAGGATCTCAGTTCTCTCCTCCTGTGATAATACTTCAGCATACTGTTTGAGAGTATAAATATATCCTTTAATAGGTACAATGGGTGTTCTCAATTCATGAGAAATTATTGAGATAAATTCATTTTTAATCTCTTCGAGTTCCTGTATTTTTTTAAAATTATCTGATACCTGTTTATATAGACGTGCATTTTCTATTGCTGTAGCAGCCTGATTGGCAAGGGTAGTAAGTAAATTTTGCTCCTGAGGGTCGAAGACTCCGTACATCATTCTACTGTCAGTATAGATAACACCTATTGCTTCTTCTTTTAATTTTATGGGAACACACAGAACTGATCTTATATCGTGGAGGATTATACTTTTACTTCTTATAGAAGGATCATTCATGGCATTTGTGCTTAAAATAGATTCTCCTGTATTAAAGACCTTATTTGCTACACTCATACTTATAGAAAGATCCAGCTCACTTATATTCTGTTTATCCATATTTCTGGCTACCATAATCTCAAGTTTCTCTGTTTCTTTATTATAGAGCATTACAAACCCTCTTTCACCTTCAAAAACCTCTATAACCTTATCTATTACTGTATTTAGTACTTCTTCTATATCAAGGGAAGAATTAAATAAACGAACAGTTTCATAAAATAGAGACAGATGTTCCATGATTTCATTTGTTATCATACGGGTTTTTGTTCCTTTTTTTGACATAACTAATGCTCCTTAATTTTATAATGGATAAACTATTCTAATCTAAAAAAAGCTGGAAGTCAATCGTGAAAAGTGAAAAGACGTGAGACGTGAAGAGTAAAGTGTGAAGAAGAAATTAAATACCGATTACCCATCACCCATTATCCATGATTCTTCAATAATTAGAAGGAGTTGAAGATTATTCAGAGAATATAATGCGAATTTAAGTTATTATTATGCTTTCAGGCAGTTACATTGATAACAGAAAGAGCAGGTGTTAAATTTGCCGGTAGAAACAAGAGAGATAACCTTTATTACAAAGGGAAACTGTGATGTAATAGATATAACATCACAGGTTGCAGAAGAAATAAAATTATCAAAGATACAGGATGGTATTATTACAATATTTGTTCCAGGTTCTACAGGAGGGCTTTCAACTATAGAATATGAAGGTGGCCTTGTAAGTGATATTAAAGAAGCTATGGAAAGAATGGCACCTCAGGGAATAGAATATAAGCATAACCTTAAGTGGAAAGATGGAAATGGACATTCCCATATAAGAGCAACTATAGTAGGTGCTTCTCTGACAATACCTTTTGTTAAGAAAAAGATGCTTCTTGGGACATGGCAGCAAATAATATTTCTTGATTTTGATAATTGCTCCAGAAATAGAAGACTGGTTCTTCAAATTATAGGAGAATAATAAGATTGAAGGAAAATTATTTGATAGCTGTGTTAACAGATTTCGGTATGAAAGATGGTTTTGTCGGTACTATGAAGGGTGTCATATATGGCATAAACCCTCTTGCACGGATAGTTGATATAAGTCATGAAATTTCTCCGCAGAATTTACTGGAAGCATCGTTTATCTTAAAAAGTTCAGTAGATTATTTCCCCGTAAATACAGTTTTTCTGGTTGTAGTGGATCCCGGTGTAGGAAGTTCAAGAAGAAATATAATACTTAAAACTCCTTCTTTTCTATATGTATCTCCTGACAACGGTGTTTTATCCCGGATATACAGAGAAGAAAAAGAAATTGATATAATAGAAATAACTAACAGTGCTTATTTTCTTAGAGAATTGAGTAATACATTTTATGGGAGAGATCTCTTTGCACCTGTATCTGCTCATCTGAGTCTGGGTGTAGATCCTTACCTTATGGGTAATAAAATACATGATCCGGTTATTATCCCTGAGATTTTACCAGTCTGTCATAAGAATAAAGCCTGTGGTGATGTCATATATATAGATAGATTCGGAAATTTAATTACCTCTTTTTCAAAAGAATTTTTTCAAATAAATGATATAAGTTATGAAGATATAAGGATACAAATTAAAGATAAAAAAATTTCGAACCTGAGCAGGTCTTACTCTGACAATCCGGCAGGAAGCCTTCTGGCTATTATAGGTAGTTCGAATTATCTGGAAATAGCAGTAAATCAGGGGAATGCCGGTGAAATGCTTCAATGGAAACAGGGAGATAAGGTTTATTGTGAGTGGGGAAGAAGTGAGACGTGAAGCGTGAGACGTGAAACATAGTTGGTGAAGAATAATGCGTAATGATTTTAATACCCATCACCCATCACCCATCACGATTTAGGAGGATTAAATGGATCAAAACCGTACCCCTTATTTTGATGCCCTTCTTGATTATGTTCAGAAAGGGACCATATCATTTCACTGTCCCGGTCATAAGGCAGGAAAAGGAATGCATGAGAAATTTAAAAAATATGTGGGTCTTCAGGGACTTGCTTTTGACCTTACAGAAGTTCTCGGTTTAGATGACCTCCACCAGCCAAGAAGTGTACTTAAAGAAGCTCAGGAACTGGCATCTGAAGCTTATGGTGCAGAGAAAACTTTCTTTCTTATAAATGGATCAACTTCCGGTAATCAGGCTATGATATTTGGAATTTGTAATCCCGGAGAAGAAGTAATAATTCCCAGAAATGCCCATAAATCCACTATCAGTGCTTTTATTATAAGTGGTGCTATACCGGTATTTATGGAACCTGTTTATGATGATTTTTATTTTATAGATCATAATGTTACATTGGAGACAGTAGAAAAAGCTCTTAATAAGTATCAGAATGCGAAGGCCCTTCTTATTGTGAGTCCAACATATTATGGATCTACAGCAGATCTTGAAAGTATAATTTCCCTGGTTCATGATAGAGGTAAAATAGCCCTTGTGGATGAGGCATGGGGGCCTCATTTGAAGTTTCATCCCGAACTTCCAAAAACTGCTCTCGAATGTGGAGCAGATGTTGTGGTTAACAGTACTCATAAGCTTATAGGCGGAATGTCTCAGGGGGCTATGCTACATCTCAGGGGTAACAGAGTGGATTATTCCAGAATTGCCAGTGCAGTTCGTTTCTTTACAAGTACCAGTCCTTCCTGTCTTATAGTTGCTTCTCTGGATGTAGCAAGGATGCAAATGGCTACAGAAGGAGAAAAATTGCTTTCTGAGACTATTCATATGGCAGAGTATGCAAGAGAAAGGATTAATAATATAGAAACTTTACACTGTTTTGGTAAAGAGCTGGTTGGTAAACCGGGAGTTTTTGGGTTTGATCCCACAAAACTGACTGTAGATGTGGCAGATACGGGATACAGTGGATATGAAATGAATCAGATACTCCGTTATGAATATGGTGTTCAGATAGAACTGCAACAATTATTTCATGTCCTGGCTCTTATAACAATAGGAAATACAAGGGAAGATGTTGTAAAGCTGGTAGATTCTATTGAAGACATAGTGGTAAATAGAAAACGTATAAAAAGTCCTGAAGAATCACTTTTAAAAATGGTTGAGAAGAGGTTAGGAAAGGAATTTGAAATGCCGGACTGGCCTCCAAGGAAAATGTCTCCCAGAGAAGCTTTTATATCTGATTCTGAAATGGTTCTGACAGATTCATCTATAGGGAGAGTTTCTTCAGATATGATAACTCCCTATCCTCCGGGTATTCCCGCGATCTGTCCCGGAGAAGTTATAACTGAACAGATAGTTGATTATCTCAGGATTGAAGATAACTGGGGTGCTCATATACAGGGTCTCACTGATCCTACACTGGCCAGGATGAGAGTAGTTAAGTAATTAGAAAGGGTAGAAAAAAATTGTCAGGCATATTTATTTCATTCGAAGGATTAGAAGGTGCAGGAAAATCAACACAACATAAGAAATTATGTGCTTATCTGGAAAAAAAGAATATAGATTTTATATCCAGCAGTGAACCGGGTGGCACTGAGATAGGGAGATCTCTTAGAAATGTACTGATTGATAACAGGTTTAATAATATGGAATCCCTCACAGAGGTATTTTTATTTTCAGCATCCCGCTACCAGCATGTATGTGAGGTTATAAAAGATGCTCTCCAGAAAGGATATATGGTTATAACTGATAGATATGTAGATTCTACAATTGCCTATCAGTCATATGGTAGAGGTCTTGATATAAATCTTATAAAATATCTAAATGAAATTGCCACAGATAGGATATATCCCCATATTACGTTTCTTCTTGACATTACACCGGAAAAAAGTATTGAGAGGTTATTAAACAGGGTATCCCTCACACATAAAAAACTTGATAGAATAGAAGAAGAGAAACTGGAATTTTTTCAAAGAGTAAGAGAAGGTTACTTATTTCTGGCAAAAGCTGAAGTTGAACGATTTAAGGTAATTGATGCCCGGGAGGATGTAGATACAATTCATCGTAAAATCATCAGACATGTGGGAAAAGTGCTTAAAAAATCAGGTAACAGGTCTTAGGTTATATGTCTTTTAAAAATATTAAAGGTCATAGTAGAATTATAAGTTTACTCCAGAGATCCATAATGTCTGGCAGGATTGCTTATTCTTATCTTTTTGTGGGTCCTGAAAGTACAGGTAAAAAAACGACTGCCCTGAATTTTGCTAAAGTTCTTAATTGAAATAATCCCCTCTATTATGATCAGGAGCTTATAGATTGTTGTGATTCCTGTGAAGGGTGTAAAAAAATAAATTCTTCCTGCCATCCTGATGTGAAAATAGTAGAACCAATGGGAAATTCCCTCAGAATAGACCAGATGAGGGAAATTCAGGAAAATATACAGTTTAAACCTTTAATGGGTAAATGGCAGATAGTAATTATAGAGCAGTCTGAGAAGATGACAGAGGAAGCAGCTAATAGTATGCTTAAATTGTTAGAAGAACCTCCCAGCTATATTGTGCTTATTCTTATATCTACAAATTTATATTTATTACCATCTACTATAGTATCCAGATGCCAGTTATATCGTTTTAACCTTCTTTCACCGGATTTAGTTAAAAGTTTACTGGAAAAAATGTTGAATATATCATCAGATAAAGCTTTATTATATGCTAATATAGCTAATGGCAGAGTTGATATAGCTATTGACCTTTGTCAGAAGAAAGAATTAGAAGGGTTTCGTAGTAATATAATAGATCTTCTATGTGGAACCAGAGGAGAACATATATGGAAGATCAGTGTTGAAAAAGATAAGATAAATATAGATAAGCTTAATATATATAAGAATATGGAGAAGAATTCTTTAAATTTTTCTTTAAGCAGGCTTTATCTTTTTCTTGAGTTTATCCTCATATGGTGGAGGGATCTCCTTGTATTTAAAGAATTAGGAGATGAAAAGAGATTGATAAATGTAGATAAATTAAGAATAATACAAAATGAGTCGGGAAACATATCCAGGGAGGATATTTTTTCAAGAATTTCCAGTGTTTCTCAGGCAAAAGATAGTATAAAGAAAAATGTGAATATTCGCCTTGTTCTTGAAAATTTT
Organism: Bacillota bacterium; assembly: GCA_022704525.1. Lineage (GTDB taxonomy): Bacteria > Vulcanimicrobiota > SpSt-956 > SpSt-956 > JAKJGF01 > JAKJGF01. The sequence goes on from JAKJGF010000053.1 coordinate 14,307, forward strand.
GTAAATAATTTGTAAAGTGAGAAGAAGTGAAAAGTGAAAAGAGAATGTTGAAATATATTTACTTAAGTAATAATACAGTAACCCACCTCTCACCTCTCACCTCTCACTAATTACCGGGTGGTTATTATGAATATGTTAACAAAAGTAGTATGTGTAAAATTCAAGAAAATGAAAGCCATACAGTTTTTTAATCCTAAAGATTTTTCTGAGCTTAATCCTGGTGATGTAGTTATAGTTGAAACTTACAGAGGTATAGAACATGGAATTGTGAAGTCAGGGATTAAGATGATACCGTCTAAAGATATAGTAGCCTATCCTCTGAGAGATATAATAAGAAAAGTGACTGATGAAGATCGTGTAATTATAGAAGAAAATCAGGAAAAAGAAGAAAAAGCATATGTTATAGCTGATAAAAAGATTTTTCAACATAATCTTCCTATGAAATTAATAGATGTAGAATATTTATTTGATAGAAAGAAGATTATTTTTTATTTTTCTGCTGATGGAAGAATAGATTTTAGAAAACTGGTAAAGGACCTGGCAGGCACATTCAGAACCCGTATAGAACTTCATCAAATAGGTGTAAGGGATGACTCCAGAATGATGGGAGGCCTCGGACACTGTGGAAGAGAAATATGCTGTGCCGCATTTCTCAATCAATTCAGCCCTGTATCTATAAAAATGGCTAAAGAACAGAACCTTTCCTTAAATCCTATTATGATATCAGGTCTTTGCGGCAGACTTATGTGCTGTCTTAAATATGAATATGATGTTTATAGAAAGATAAAATCGGAACTTCCTACTATAGGCAGCGAAGTTACAGTGCCTGAAGGAAAAGGAATTCTCATAGATATAAATGTACCCAAAAGCATTGTTGTTATAGAGCTCCCTACCTCTGCAAGACTGGATTTAGATTTTGAGAGGGTGAAACAGCTGGAAAAAGAAGGAAAAGTGGTAAGAGCTCAGGAGACTTTCTCATCTGAAGACACTATGGAAGATATGGATGATGAAGGGTCGGAATTTGAAAATATTTACTAAAAACCCAGCATATTAGTCATTGTTTCTCTAACAATATTAAAAGCATGGCTGAGATATTGATTGGCTTCCTCTTCCAGTAATAAACCTGTAGTTAAATGGTCAGGATTTTTATCTTCAAAATATAACTTTAGTTCGGCAAATGCCTCATCATAGTGTTGAAAGGCTACTCTTGTTGCTTTAATAGCCTTTTTCATAACAGCAAATGTCTGAGGTGAGACTACCATTCGATCCAGTTCATCAAAAGTGTCATTTATCTCTTCCTGGAAATCTTCTATTGTTTCCCGGAGGTCAGTATTTCTTTTCTTCAGTTCTTTCAGTTTCTTCTTATAGCCCTCATCTACCGATGTATCTGTTATTTCTTCCTCCTCAAAAGCATAACGAAGGTTTTCTTGAGGTATATCTTTAACTTCTTCGATTTGTTCTATTACTCCCTGGATTATCTCTCTTATACCGGCGAGAGAACCCAGTCTTAAAGGAAGCAAAGTTTCTGCATCAGGAAGTTCTATTTCTACATCATCTATATCTTCTTCCTCTTCTTCAGTATCTATCTCCAGCTCTTCATCTATCTGGGCCAGCAGATCCTCTAGATTCCTCTCTGACTCTGTGGCTAAAGGGAAACCACATTCCTGACAGCTACTGGCTCCTTCGTTGTTATCATAATCGCATTGTGGACATTTCATAAAACTATCAGATTTCCTGACCCTCTTCAGGATCCATAGGAAGATTTAGATTTTTACTAAAATCACTTGGTTTAAGATTTTCAAGGAATTCCTTGAATTTTTTTCTTTCCTGTTCTTCTGCTACTTTATCTACAACTGTTTCTTCCAGAACTATTTTTTCAGATACAAATATAGGAGCTTTAACCCTGAGAGCCAGAGCTATACTATCACTTGGACGTGCATCTATCTCTACAACTTCATTATTAGCTATTTCAATGATTATTTTAGCATAAAATGTATTTTCCTTAATATCATGAATTACTATTTTCTGAACTTTTCCTTTAAGAGAATCTATTATAGATTTCATTAAATCATGAGAGAGAGGTCTGGGAACTTCTGTTCCTTCCAGTGCAAGAGCAATGGCTGTAGCTTCAAAAGGACCTATAAGTATGGGCAGGTATCTCTTTCCATCCACATCTTTTAGAACAATAACAGGATCATGGGTTAACAAGTCGATACCTAATTTATCAACTTGCATACGTTTCATAAAATCAACCCTCTTCTTTAACAATTTTCCTATCTTAGAAAAACTCCCTGATGATTATGCTCTTCAGGATATGCGGGAACTTAATTTTACTATTATATCTTCTTTTTCCAGATTAGTAAAGTATTATTACTATAATGACTTTTACTCATTATAGCAAGAAAGTTTTGTAAAAGCAAGATAAGGTTTAATTAAGGTTATAAATTTCACAATTTTATATTTTTGTGATGTCTGATGGGTTATCTGTGATCGGTGATGGTTCAGGGGTTCGAATCCGTTATTTTTTTCCCCCTTCACGTCTCATTACGTCTCACTAATAAAATCTTCCTAAAACCTTGACAGTATATAAAAATGTAAGTATAATATGAGGAGTTCAAAAACCCAAAGGGGCGGAGGTGGCGGAACTGGTAGACGCACTAGGTTGAGGGCCTAGCGGACATTGAGTCCATAAGGGTTCAAGTCCCTTCCTCCGCATTTTATTTTAAGCTATTGACAGAAATAGTTTTTTGCTATAAGATAACATAATTGCCAGGGGCGAATAGCTCAGATGGCAGAGCGCCTGCTTCACATGTAGGAGGCCACAGGTTCAAGTCCTGTTTCGCCCATAGAAGAGATTATTCGGGGTGGTAGTGCAGTCTGGCCTAACACATCTGTCTGTCACACAGAAGAACGCGGGTTCGAATCCCGTCCACCCCGCCACTTCACAGGCCGAGATAGCTCAGCAGGTAGAGCAACGGACTGAAAATCCGTGTGTCCCCAGTTCGATTCTGGGTCTCGGCATTCTTTGAATATTTTAAGCGGAAGTAGCTCAGTGGTAGAGCTTCGGCTTCCCAAGCCGAGAGTCGCGGGTTCGAATCCCGTTTTCCGCTTTATTATTATCAAGCAAAAAGACTGAAATAATTATTTATATATTTTTCCTGGCGACATAGCCAAGCGGTAAGGCAGAGGTCTGCAAAATCTCCATCCCCGGTTCAAATCCGGGTGTCGCCTTTAAGAGGGCGCTTAGCTCAGGGGGAGAGCACTACCTTGACACGGTAGGGGTCAGTGGTTCAAATCCACTAGCGCCCATTATTTTTGTGAGAAGTGAGAAGCGGTTATAGTTTAAGGACAGATAAAGTCTGTCCTTAATTATTTTATGAGCAGGGAGGACTTTTAGTATTTTACAAGTATATAGATTTCAGAAGTCATAATGGATGATGAGTGATGAGTGATACGTAACGTACATGCACTTAAATACTATTACAGTAATTCTCTTTTTACTTCTTATCACTTCTCACTACTTGAAAGGAGAGAAATTAATTGAAACAAATAGAACTGATCCTTGGGGAAGGTCTCAAAAAAGAATTTACTTCAGGTATAAAAGGAATGGAATTGCTGAATGAATTTGAAAAGAAGATTGCAAAATCTGCTGTAGCAATAAAATTAAATGATAAACTTCTGGATTTGAGTGTTCCTCTTGAGGAGGGGGGAACTGTTAGTCTTATTACTGCAGAAGATCCTGAAGGGCTTGATATATACAGACATAGCACATCTCATATAATGGCCCAGGCTGTGAAAGATCTCTATCCTGATGTAAAAGTTACAATTGGCCCCACTGTGGAAAATGGTTTTTATTATGATTTTGATAAACTGGTCCCTTTTGTTCCGGAAGAGTTAGAAAAAATAGAAAAAAGAATGAAAGAAATAATAAAAGAAAATCTTCCTATAACAAGAAAAGTATTAACAAAAGAAGAAGCTATAAAGTTTTATACTGAACAGGGTGAATCTTATAAGGTAGAGCTTATACAGGATATAGATGAAGAAACAGTAAGTCTTTATGAACAGGGGAATTTTACAGATCTCTGCAGGGGACCTCATCTCCCTTCTACCGGTAAAATAAAAGCTTTTAAATTATTGAAGATTGCCGGTGCTTACTGGCGCGGTGATGAAAAAAAACAAATGCTTCAGAGAATTTACGGCACTGCCTTTCCTACAAAAGAAGGTTTAAAGGAATATCTTCATAAATTAGAAGAAGCGGCAAAGCGTGATCACAGAAAACTCGGGCCTGCTCTGGGCCTTTATAATACCTTTGATGAAGCAGGACCCGGTGTTATATTCTATCCTCCTAAAGGTGCCATACTCCGTACAATTCTGGAAGATTTCATGAAAAGGGAACATTATAAAAAAGGCTATGATATGGTTATAACCCCTCATCTCCTCAAGGGAGAACTGTGGGAAATTTCAGGCCATAAAGATTATTACAGAGAAAATATGTATTTTGTCCCTGTGGAGGAGCAGGAATATGTATTAAAACCCATGAACTGTCCCGGTCATGTTCTGATCTATCGCAGTAAAGTCAGGAGTTTTCGTGATCTTCCCATAAAGTTTTTTGAACTTGGGACTGTTTACAGGTATGAAAAATCAGGGGTTCTTCATGGACTTCTGAGAGTAAGGGGTTTTACCCAGGATGATGCCCATATCTTCTGTCAGGAAGAACAGTTAGATGAAGAAATACTTAAAGCTTTTAAATTTGCCATAGAAGTAAACCATACCTTTGGTTTTCATGATTTTTATGTAAAATTAAGCACAAAACCTGAGAAATATATAGGATCCGATGAAATCTGGGAGAAGGCTACAATTGCCATTAGAAATGCTCTTGAAAAGGAGCAGGTTGAATATATGATAGACGAAGGAGAAGGTGTTTTCTACGGCCCTAAAATAGACATCAAACTCCGTGACAGTCTTGGAAGAGAATGGCAGGGTTCTACCATTCAGGTTGATTTTAATCTTCCTGAGAGATTTGATCTCAGATATGCCGCTTCTGATGGCAAATTACATCGTCCTATAATGATTCACAGGGCTTTATTCGGTTCTTTTGAGAGATTTACAGGCTGTTTAATTGAACATTATGGTGGAGCATTTCCACTGTGGCTTGCTCCTGAACAGGTAAGAATTCTTCCCATTACCGATAAACATATAGATTATGCCCGTCAGGTGGGGGCAAAACTCTCTACCTATGGTATAAGGCTTGAAGTAGACACCAGAAATGAAAAAACCGGTTACAAGATTCGGGAAGCCCAGGTAAATAAAATACCTTATATGATAATAGTGGGAGATAAAGAAATAGAATATAATACCATATCTGTCCGATCCAGAGAAAAAGGTGATGAAGGAGAAATGGTTCTGGAGAAATTTATAGAAAGGCTGTTTGAGGAAATAAGGAAAAAGACGTGAGACGTGAGACGATAATGTAATAGTAATTAAGTACATTTACCTATCTTTTCACTGCTCATTAAATAATTATGAAAATCATTATAACGAATAGCCCGGAAGAGACAGAAATTTTAGGACAAACAATTGCCGGCCTTCTAAAAAAAGGTGATGTAGTGGCTTTTACGGGAGAACTGGGGGCAGGGAAGACATTTCTTATTAAAGCTATATGCACCGAACTTGTTGTGAAGGAAGTTGTTTCAAGCCCTACCTTTACACTCATACAGGAGTACCGGGGACGGTTGCCTGTTTATCACTTTGATCTTTACAGACTTAAAGAAAGAGATCTCTTTGATCTTGGCTACCAGGAATATTTTGAAGGTGATGGTATCTGTCTTATAGAATGGGCTGATAGAGCGGAAAATCTTCTCCCTGAAGACCATATAAGAATACATATGGAATATCTGGAGGATATTTCTTCTGATAATTTTTTTAAAAGAATGATAACCCTTTCTGGAAGAAAGGAATTTAGCAGTAAATTATGAAAGTACTTGGTTTTGATACTGCCACTAACTGGTGCAGTATTGGCCTTATAGATGGTGAAGAATTACTGGGAGAATGGACACTGAGAAGTAAGATGACACAGCTCACAAGACTTATTCCCGGTATAAAAATGCTTCTTGAAAGCAGGGAAATTTTTCTGTCAGATATTAAAGGACTGTCTGTAACATCAGGCCCGGGTTCATTTACCGGTGTCCGTCTGGGGCTTGTCACAGCAAAAACACTCTCTCAGGTTACAGGTATGGATTTGATAGAGATAAATTCACTCGAAGCAATGGTATTTCAGTTGCCCCTGAGAGAGGGTACTGTTATCCCCCTTATAGATGCCCGTAAAAATGAGATTTATGCAGGTTTTTACAGATGGCAAGAAAATAGGATAATTAAACTGGAAGAGAGCAATCTGTTTAAACCCGGAGAACTTGCTTCTAAATTGAATAATTTGAATGAACACTGTTATTTTACAGGCCATGGTCTTCAAAATTATAAAAATAATATTATAAAAGACCTGACCATTCCATTTACCTGGATCGCCGATTTCTATGGTATAATAAGAGGTTCTACCGTAGCATATATGGGATATAGTAAACTTATGGCCGGTGAAAAAAATAGTTATCTTGATATATTGCCTCTTTATATAAGACCACCTGATGCCAAGGTGAGAAGGGAGACGTGAGATGTGAAACGTAAGATGTGAAACGTAAGACATGAAACGTGAGACGTGAAACGCGGGACGTGAAATGATAATGTAATACTAAGTACCGAGACAGGTAAAAAAGTATCCAAAAAACATATACACCTGTCCCTGTCCGGACTCTGGAGCAAAAGATATGCCGTCAAAGGAGAAAGTTATAACTTAAATAAATACAAAACTGTATATTCTGTAATAACAGATTTCATTGTAACAGGATCATAGATTTTGCGTAAGAGCCCGGACAGGGATAGGCTTGTGAGATGGATACTAACTTGCCTGTTGCGGTACTAAGTACCGAGACAGGTAAAAAAGTATCCAAAAAATTTTAAATATGCACACCTGTCCCTGTCCGGGCTCTGGAGCAAAAGATATGCCGTCAAAGGAGAAAGTTATAACTTAAATAAATGCAAAACTGTATATTCTGTAATAACAGATTTCATTGCAGCAGGATCATAGATTTTGCGTAAGAGCCTGGACAGGGACAGGCTTGCAAAATGGATACTAACTTATCTGTTGCCGTACCAAGTAAGATACGTTTACCTATCTTTTCACTGCTCACTGCTCACTGCTCACTGCTCACTTCTTTTCACCTTTCACCTTTCACTTTTCATTTCCTATGGACTGGACAATAGAACCAATGGACAACAGCCATCTGGATGAAGTAATGGAACTGGAAAAAAAGACCTTTCCTGATTCCCTCTGGCCTGCTTCTTTATTTTTTTGTGAAGTGAATTTAAATCCTGCAGGTATATATTTTGTGGCCCTCAAAAATGATAGGGTTATTGGTTATGCCGGAATGTGGTTACGCCTCCGCCAGTCACATATTACAACTCTTGTAGTTGATAAGGACTATCGAAAAAAAGGTGTGGCCCTTTCCTTAATTGTAAAATTACTCAGAGAAGCAATAAAACGTAAAGCCAGTCATGCCGTACTGGAAGTTAAAAGATCCAATAAGGCAGCAATAAATCTTTATAAAAAATTGAATTTTAAATTGATAGGTATGAGAAAGAATTATTATGTAGAAGACAAAGAAGACGGAATAGTAATGTTTCTTGAAAATTTGAAGGGTTCAAAGGTGAAGGAAATGCTTGATAGATTTGATAAACGTCATGTGTGATGGGTGAGACGTGAGATGTGAGACGTAGGGAGTTAAATGCCTTTACGCATCACGCATTATGCATCACGCATTACCTCTCACCTCTCACCCATTGGAGGGGCATACAATGTTAATACTCGGTATAGAAACATCCTGTGACGAAACATCTGTAGCTGTTGTGGAAGACGGTAAACATATAAGATCCCATATAATCTGCTCTCAGGTGGAATTCCATCAGCAGTACGGTGGTGTGGTGCCGGAAATTGCTTCCAGAAAACATCTGGAATTTATAAACCCGGCTATAGATGAAGCCATTAAAGAAGGAGGAATAACTTTTGGTGATCTTTCTCTAGTGGCAGTAGCAAATGGACCTGGACTTGTGGGAGCTCTTCTTGTAGGAGTCTCTGCAGCTAAAGCTATTTCTTATGCCCTTAATATACCTCTTATAGGTGTAAATCACCTGGAAGGACATGTGGTGGCAAATCTTATGAGAGAAGCTCCTCCTGCTTTTCCCTGGATCTGTCTTATTGTTTCAGGAGGGCATGTAAATCTTATAGAAGTAAAGGATTTAGGCCATTATATTCCCCTGGGAAAAACCAGAGATGATGCTGCAGGCGAGGCTTTTGATAAGATTGCTACTGTTCTTGGTCTTCCTTATCCCGGAGGGCCTGCTATAGAAAAACTGGCTCTCAGGGGTAATGCAGAAGCCATACGTTTTCCCAGAGCCTATCTGGAGAAAGATTCTCTGGATTTCAGTTTTAGCGGCCTTAAGACAGCTGTTATATATTATCTTAAAGAGCTTAAAACATATTCATCTGACATTCCTCTTGCTGATATAGCTGCAAGTTTTCAGTATGCCATTACTGATATCCTCTCTAAAAAAGCTCTTATGGCAGCAAAAAGAACTGGCGTTAAAACTATAGCTCTTGCAGGTGGTGTGGCCTGCAACAGTTCTCTCAGAGAACTGGTAAGAAAGAAAGCAGAAAAAGAAGAAATTAACCTGATTTATCCACCTCCCGTATTATGCACCGATAATGCCGCCATGATAGCCTGTGGAGGGTACTATAAGTACCTCAGGGGAGAGGTAAGTTCTCTTGAATTGGATGTTTATCCTGTAATGGAGTTAAGTGAAAAATGAAAAGTGAAAAGATTATTTATTACTATATATTTATGATAAATTACGCTTCACTTCTCACTTCTTAAAGGATAAATTCCCCTCCTTCGAGAATATATATTATTACACTGATAATAAGGAGGAACTCCATGATAAGTAAAGTCTTGCCAATAAAGAAGATAGTATTTTACAAACATGGTGTCGGCTTTTTTGAAAGAACTGGCAGGGTTTCTGGTGTACAAAACCTGAAACTCAGTTTCAAAAAGAAAGACATGAATGATATACTTAAAAGCCTTATAGTTCTGGATAGAGCAACTGGAAGTAGAGTTCTCAGTGTGACCTATGATATTCAGGACGATGTGGAACAGATTATAAAAGAAAAATCAATAAATCTCGGTAAAGCTACTACTTTAAGAGATCTTCTGACTTATTTAAGAGGTTTTGATGTAACATTGAATATTAAAGGTGAAGAGGTTACAGGCACCGTCATCGGTGTGGATTACAGTGATGAAAGAAATAAATTGTCTGATAATTTTCTTTCTTTATATATTCCTGAGAAAAAGAAAGTCCTTATATGTCTTCTGGGAGATATTACAGACTTTCAGATAAAAGATCCTCTCGCAGCAAGAGATTTAACTTTTTTTCTGGAAAAAAGTATATCTGAGAGAAAAAAAGATGAAAGATTTGTTAATCTTCTCCTGGAAGGAGAAGAGCATGACCTTTTAATAAGTTATATAGCTTCTGCACCTACCTGGAGGGTAAGCTACAGGCTTATTTATCAACCGTCAGAAAATAAAGGTATTTTAATGGGCTGGGGCATAGTTAATAATAATCTGGATGAAGATCTTGAAGATGTAAATCTGATTTTGACTACAGGAATGCCCATATCTTTTGT
>JAKJGF010000281.1 GCA_022704525.1 Bacillota bacterium
GTATCAAGGTCTTTTCCCTCTATATAATCCATTACAAGGTAATAACGGCCTGCCTCTATAAAATAATCTATCACTACCGGTATATTGGGATGTCTTAATCTGTGGAGTATTTTTGCTTCTCTTTCAAAGCTGTCTATCATATACTGCTGGTTCTGAGGAGTTGTTGACTGGCTTAACAGTTCTTTTACAGCACAAACGGTATCAAATTTACGATTACCGGCAAGATATACAGCACCCATACCACCCTGTTTTATGAGACTCTTTATCTCGTAATTCTTATTAAGGACAACCCCTGGTTGTAAAGTTCCACTTGCTGTGGTAGGTATTATCTTCCCACCGCAACCCTGGCAGAATTTTGCTGAATCTCTATTCTGATGTCCGCAGTTATCACAATATACAGGCATAGTTAGTATTTTAACAGGTAAAACTCTTAACCTTTTTTCTAAAATTTTACTCTCCTGAAATAGTTTAAAAAATTCATCTCCAGGAATGTTATAATATTTAACATCTCTCAGTCTCTCAGGGTATAAATGGATTTAAAATCTGTAGTTTTTCTTCAATAATCTGTCTGTGGTGCATATCTTCAGAATAAATTACTTTACAATTATTTTCCAGTGCTGAAGCCAGCATAAGACTATCAAAATAATTATAATTATATTTACCGGCAAGAAAATAAGCGGTTTTAATTATATTTATATCAATAATTCTAACTTCAAAGTTCTGAATTAATTCTTCTGTTACATCTTCTATATCAGCCCAGGTAAACTTCATTTTTTTAAATAAAATATTAGATAACTCATTAATTACCTGTGTACTTATAATGTTAAGATATTTCGGTAATAAATCCAGAATTATACTCTGTTTATCATGTTCATCTTCAGAATAAAGGTAAAATATCAGGTTGGTATCAAGAAAAACTCTATCTTTCATTTGCTTCTTCTCTGTTAAATCTAAAATCTTTTGTTTTAATCCTTATGGCATTAAAAGGATTTTTACTCTCACAGGGCTTTCTTTCCTCCGGCTTTTCCATAAGGATAATTACCCTGAGATTGCCACTTATATCCTTTTGGTATTTTTCAGGTATTTTTATTACCCCATTTTCCTGAAGAGCATTAAATTCAATGGCAAACATATTTTACTGCCCTAATGACAGATTACTCAACTCCTTTTCCTATATCTAAAATTATTATAATAAAAAGAAGTTTTTAAATCAATTGATTTATAGATAGATCTTAAATCAGACTTAATCTCCCTGTTTTATTATACCAAGCGGTATATTATCAATTAACTGCAATCCTGTTTTGTATTTATATTTTTCGATGCATCCTCTGATTCTATTGAAGTAATATGCTTCTTTATCTCTTTGATTGATATTTCTTTTTTTCTTCTTTCTATGGGCGGGTTTAATTTATCAGAACGTTCAAATTCAATAGCTTTTATTAACATATCCTCGGGTAAAGTTTTGTTATTTTGTTCTATTCCCCGATGAAATTATGAAGAGAGTGGACGAAACGTTAAAATTTGTTTTAAGTTTACTTTAACCATATAAAGCCTTATACATCATCTCACTTATAGCATTATTGGTTTTCATTCTGTGTGCCCATATTTCTGTCATAGTTTTATTCACATAATCATAAAACGAAGTAATGAGTTTAAGACGATTCTTCTGAGCTTTTTCTCTTTCAAGCCACATATTCAGACAGAAATTTTCAGCCTCTTCTCTCTCTTTAACAAAATATTCCTCTACCAGTTGTTCTATTTCTCTACGATTGTCATCGCTTTTAAGAATAGCTTTTACATCCTTCTCTGAAAGATTGTTTGTTTTTATATACTGGAGTAAATCCTCTTTTGATTCCTCACTCAAATCAGAGATATTATATGGTAAAACCCCTTCCTTTAATGTAAATTCCCGATCTTCTTTAATTAATGATTTAATCTCTTTTTCTGTAAGTTTTCCTGTGCTTAAGAGTTTAGAGATAACTTCTTTTTCTCCGGGGCTTAAATCTTTCATTAAATCCTCTGTTTCTTCCTGTTCATCCCTGTTATTATCGATCTTATTTCCTGATTCGCCAGAAGTAATTACAACACTATCTCTAACAGGAATATACTTACAGTTTAATACTTTGTCTGTTCCAGCGAAATTGTAGGGGACAAAATAAAGGCTTCTTCCACTTTTGTTTATTTTAGGATTTACACTTTCCATTGATTTTGTTATAACCATTTTATACACCTTCCTTTTTATTTTTTTCTTTCTAATTACTTTTTAACACAGGGCAGAAAAACTTATAAGTAAAAAAGCGGTAACAGAGAGAAAACAAATAGAAGGAAATTAAAAAAAACCTGACGAATACTAAATAAAATATTTTTAAAGGAGGTTTTAGGATGGTTAAAAAATTAATAGCTCTCACAATTATCTTAATAATCTTATTATCTCTTGTTTCCTGCACTACCGGCTCCGGAGGAAGGGAAGACACAATAAACCCGAAAGCAAAGGAATTGAACAGTAAGGGCACAGAATTGAGAAGAGAAGCAAAGTCACTCTTTACCCAGGGTAAATATGATGAAGCCACTAAAAACTATGAAGAAGCTCTTAAATGCTATGAAGAAGCCTTAAAGATTCAACCTGATTATGCCAAAGCAAAGCAAAACAGAGCAGAAACATTAAAGGCCCTGGGGAGAACAGAGTAATAGAAAAAGTGAAAAGTGAAAAGAAGTGAAGGGGGAGTAATGATCAGTAATCATATATATAAACATCTATTATCTCTCACTTCTCAACCTTCACCAGATTAAGGAGGTTTTGTTATGATAAAAAAAGTTAATAAAATTATTGCTATTTCAGATATCCATCTGGGTGAGAAAGATTGCTTATTTAATGACAGTAAAATACTCGGGGAATTTAAAAAACATATAACAGAAGAAGCAAAACATGGATCTGTAGATGAATTACTAATTCTGGGTGATATGTTTGACCTCTCCCTTGCTTCATATAAAGATGTATATGCTAAAGCCAGGGAATTTTTTCAATCAATAGGTGAAATAGAAAACCTTAAGGCTATAGTTTTTATTCCTGGAAACCATGATCATCATATATGGACATTATTAATTGAAGAAGAACAGATAACCGGAATAATCAGAGAAGGGAAAATTCCTTCTCCCGAATTAAAAAGGGTTGATCTTGAATATGGTGAAAAGGAAAGTATTTTTCTTCAAGGTTTATTGAAAGGGTGCATGGTGAATAAATTCCTTGTGGCATATCCAAATATCTTCAGGGAAATAGGAGGGAAATTATATTTCTTCCATCATGGACATCTCCTGGACAGAATCTTTACCCCTGCAAATATTATATTAAAACCAAAATCTTTGCAGGAACTGGAGGCTTTTAATTCATCCTGGATAGAGGGTATATGGTATCATCTGGTTCAGGCGGAAAGACTCGGAGAGTTAATAAAAGATGGTTATAATGAATTTACAGGTTTTAAAGCAGTGATGGCATCTTTTCTTGAAAAATTTCATATTCGTGACAATACTGTAACAGGAAGACTGAGAGGACTCAGAGTAGAAAAGCTCAAATCGGAAATTTCTACCTATCTGGAAGACTGTATAAACTGGTATAAAGAAACACCGAATACACTCTATTCTCCTATGAATTTTGTCTTCGGTCATACCCATGAAAAAAGCAGTGGGGAAATTCTGGATGTAAAAGGACAGGAGATAGGCATTTACAATACAGGAGCATGGCATGGAGATATAAAACTGGCATCTTATCTTGTGATAGAGGGAGAGAAAAAACCAGAGTTAAAAAGCTTATAAATTATGAAGGATCTTACTCTTTCAGAAAATTCTAAAATTATCCCGAGGCCTCTTAAATTTGATTATTTAACAGATAGAGAAAATTGTTTTCACTGTCTTGGATGTATAGGGTTTTTATTAATACCTGTAAGTTTGTTTTTTGATCTGGGCATTGTATATATAGGAATTGCTATAGCTGTAGTATTCTGGTTTTTAAGTGCCTTTACCGATGATTACCTCATACTGAATGAAGAAGAAAAAATGGTTTATTTACACAGGAATTTTTTCTTCTTTAAATCAGTAAAACAATGTCTGCCTCATAATATTATAAAAAGTGTAAATGTAGAAACACTACTTCGTACGGAAATCTTTACCAGATATGAAGGTATCAGAGAGGTTAAGGATACAAAAACATATATTGATTTATCACTTAAACTGGTTCTTACCAACATCATAACAGCAACCTTAATTACTAATAAAGAAATATCAATCTATGAGGATGGCAAATATCAATCTAATGAAGAAGTGAGAGAATTGATAAATCTTGCAATGGAAATTGCCACTATGGCAGAGTGCGATTTACTCTATGCAGATGAAATTCCAGAAAAGGAGCGATTACTACCTGTGTCTGGAAAAAAATCTACTAAGCAGTTAAAGAGGGAAATAATTCAAAGTAATTTAATAAAAGAAGAAAAGCCTCTGGAAGAAATGCAACATTATAATCCGGAAGAAAAAATTCAAAGTGATTTTATAGATTATGAGAAAATAGAGGGTGAAAGAAAATGTCCCTCCTGTGGCATTATGGTATCAATGGAAAATAAATTCTGCACAGACTGTGGCAGAGAACTCTAAAGGAGATTATTATGAAAAACAGTGATCAGATAAAAACAGAACCTTTAGAAGGATTAAGAGATAAGAAAACAAAAAAACCTTCTTTCTGGATAGAAGCTTTAAAATATCTTCTCCTGGGAGTAATTGTTTTTTTTATCGGTGATGGTGCTTATGAGGTATGGAAAAACGACTCACCTCTTTACTGGAAACTTCTGGTAGATTTTCTATCTCTCTTTTTTATAACATTAATTATATTCTTATGGAATAATATAAGCAGTGAGATAAAAGTATCTGTTTTATTCTTATTTTTCGTAAGTTTAATAGCATTTTCCACTTCTTATTTCGGAACATTTCAGAATAATTATACAATATTAAATCAGGGCACAGATTTCCTGAGTGTTTTACTCTTAATACTGGGGACACTCACAGGAATAATTTTTATAATACTCTTCCGGGGTCTTTCCAGACCGGCAAAAATAATTCTACTTTTAACAGGACTCTATGTTCTTGCCGGAAATCTTCATATTATTATTACCAGATCCACTCTAGAACAGGGTTTTAATGGAATCTGGCTATGGAAGGTATTACCTCTTTACTTAAGACCCACTATATGGACAATCTTTTACTTCCTCCCTCTTACGGTATTACTTATAATCTATAGAATAATAGTGAGATTAATTAAAAAAGAAAAAGGTATGACGCCTTTCGTACTTCCTCTTTTATCCATACTGATAATAACAGCTATGGGGTTTTATTCTTTTTATATGAAAACCTCTCTGGGAGGATATAATTCTTCTTATGAAGGACTCATTGGAAGTCTCAATATATTATCCAGAACAAATGGTGGTTCACTGATTTCATATACTACCCAGTATAATCTTTATGACAATGCGGCTTTCAGACTGAATGACGGCGAAATAGACCCCTT
>JAKJGF010000054.1 GCA_022704525.1 Bacillota bacterium
GTCTTTCGGGAAAGGATCTGGCAGCTTATGTTGTAGCAGGTATTGGTTCTGATCATGAGTGCACTACTGTGGAAGAAGCGAAAGAAAAACTGCAGATTGGTATGCATATTATGATAAGAGATGGCACTACAGCTCGTAATTTAAAGAGTCTTCTTCCTCTGATAAATCCTTATAATTCACGGAGATGTTCTTTCTGTACTGATGATCGAAATCCAGAGGATCTTCTTACTGAAGGTCATATTAATTATATTGTAAAGACTGCAATAAAAGAAGGATTGGACCCTGTAATGGCCATACAGATTGCTACAATTAATACAGCCCGTTATTTTGGGCTCTATCATCTGGGTGCAGTGGCACCGGGTTATTATGCAGATCTGGTGGTTTTTGATAATTTTAGAGATTTTAATATAAAACAGGTATATCAAAAAGGTCAAAAAGTAGCAGAAGATGGGAAATTTTTAGGAAAATTGCCTGATGTAAAGAAAAGACCGCTGAGAAGTACTGTTAATGTAAAGTGGCTGGATATAAAGGATTTTTTGATTCCTATGTCAAAAGATTTTTCTGGTAATTGCGGAAGAGTAATAGGAATTATACCGGATCAGATAATTACCAGGAATCTTGTAGAAAAACTCTCTGTAAGTAATGGTTTTGTTATTTCTGACCCTTCAAGAGATTTACTCAAGATTGCAGTAATTGAAAGACATATGGCTTCAGGTAATATAGGACTTGCCTTTGTAAAGGGCTTTTCCATGAAACATGGTGCTATTGCTTCCAGTGTAAATCATGACAGCCATAATATTATTGTAGTGGGGGCAAATGACAGGGATATGCTATCAGCAGTTATTGAAGTGATTCGTATGAAAGGCGGTCAATGTGTTGTGAGAGATGAAAAAGTCCTTGCTTCTCTTCCACTTCCTATTGCAGGACTTATGTCTGATCTGCCTATAGAAGTGGTAAGAGATAGAATAAAGGAAATGACAGATGCTGCTCACAGTATGGGCTGTATTTTATCTGATCCTCTTATGACTCTGTCTTTTCTGGCTTTACCTGTAATACCCGAATTGAAACTCACTGATAAGGGTCTTGTAGATGTAGCAAAATTTTCTATTGTGCCATTGTTCTGTGAAGAATGAGACGTAATGGCATATTTAAAATAGAGTAATTTTTCTTTTAATTAAGGAAGAAATAGATATAGTGGATAAAGACAACATTATAGTCAGAATGGTTTCAGTTAGTAAAATATATCCCAATGGTGTTAAAGCACTTAATAATATCAGTGTTGATATAGTTAAAGGAGAGTTTGTATTTATTGTAGGGCCTACAGGGACAGGGAAATCAACTTTTTTAAAACTCATAAACAGGGAAGAGAAGGCGTCTGATGGAAGAGTAATTATTGATAAACAGGATGTGGGAGAACTTTCAGTAGATGAAATTCCCTGTCTTCGGAGACGTCTTGGTGTTATATTTCAGGATTTTAAATTACTTCCTGCCAGAACCTGTTATGAAAATGTAGCCTATGCACTGCAGGTTATTGGAGCAGGTCAGAGAGAAATTGCCTATAAGGTTCCAAGATCTCTCGAATCTGTAGGGCTTATAGATAAAAAGAACAGTTATCCTGATGAACTTTCAGGGGGAGAGAAACAGCGTGTTGCCATAGCCAGAGCCCTTGTAAATCATCCTATAATTATTCTTGCCGATGAACCTACCGGTAATCTTGACCCCGATACATCCTGGGATATAACACAACTTCTTATTGATGTTAATTCTCAGGGAACTACTATTATTATGGCAACTCATGATAAGAGTATAGTAAATAGAACAAGAAAACGTGTTATAGTTCTGGATTCAGACGGGACTATTTTCAGTGATCAGGAGAGGGGCAGTTATATCCGTGGATTATAGTACCCTGCGTTTTTTTTTTACAGAGGTTTACATTTCTATCAGAAGAAATCTTTTAATGTCTATTGCCGCTTCGAGCACTATGATGTTTTCCGTACTCATACTGGGTATTTTTTTATTAATAATAAGCGGATTAAATTTTATAACCAGATCTTTTATCACTCAGGTAGATGTTATTGTATTTCTTAAAGACGGTCTTTCGGAAAAAGCTATTTATGAACTTAAAAACAACCTTCTTTCTTATCCATCTGTAGAGGCAGTTCATTTTGTTTCAAAGGAGGAAGCATTCAAGAGACTGGAAGAAAAACTCGGAGTTGGTAATCTTTCAGGAGTAAGGAAAAATAAACTCTTAAATAATATTGAGGTTTCCGTAGGTAACCCTGAACATATTGAAGAAGTGGCTTCAAGAGCTGAAAAACTTTCAGGAGTTGATCACGTTAAATATGGTAAAGATATAGTTGATGTATTGATTAAATTCTCTAGAATGGTTCACCTGATAGGTATAGCAGGTATAATTCTAATTACTTTAATAACTGTGATTATAGTCAGTAATGCTGTCAGATTAACTATTTATGCAAGGAGAAAAGAAATAGAAATAATGCAGCTTGTAGGTGCAACGAGATGGTTTATCAGATGGCCTTTTATTTTAGAAGGTTTATTTTATGGATTTTCTGGTTCTGCTGGTTCAATAATTCTTTTAATATTTATCTGCCAACTATCATCAAATTTTATATTTGAAAAATTTCCTTTCCTGAGCATGTTACCCGGAGTAACTCCTTTAATGGCGATTTTTCTTGTCTTTATTGGTTTATCCGTGGGTTTTCTTTCCAGTATGATATCTGTGGGCAGGTTTTTAAAGGTTTAAATTAAAAAATTATTCTTTCTTGAGAAGGACTTTTTTTATTTTAATCGAATTATTTATCTCTATTAACCTCAACTGAAATCATCAAAATATTTTTCCACAGTGCTCTACTAAACGAGTGCAAGGAGGTAAAAAGTGACATCTAAAAGAAGTATAGTTTTCTTCCTCTCCCTCTTTCTATGTTTTTATTTACTCTTTTCCCGTGCCCTTTCCAGTTCCATTTCTGATAAAAAAGCAGAACTTAATGATATAAGATCTCAAATTAGAAGTAGTAAAGAAAAGATTGAAAAAGCCAATAAAGAAGAGAGAGAACTGTCGGGAAAACTTCGTAAAAATCAGAGTCTCCTTTATGCTGCTCAGAAGGAAGTAGATAAAGCAGCTTTAAATTTAAAAGTTACAGAAAAAAAATTAAAACTTTTAAAATCAGAACTTTCTATGTCAGAGAAACGACATAAAAAACATCAGATTGAACTTGAAAAGCGACTTCAGCAGATTTATGAAGATATGGATCCTTCTTATATATCAGTCCTTACCGAGGTAAAGAGTTTTTCTGAGTTCCTTAATACTTTTTATTATCTTCAGATGATTGTGGAAGATGATTTTTTAGTTCTTAAAAAGATTCGTCTGGAAAAAGCAGAAATCGCAAAAAAGAAAGTTGCTGTAGAAAAACGATATAATCAGGTATTAAAGCTGAAAAAGCAGTTAAATGAAAAAGAATCCAGAATGACAACTATAGTAGCTGATCAGGAATATTTAATAGCACTTTTGAATGATGAAAGAAAGGAATACTCTGCTCGCCTGGTTCAGTTGGAAGATAATGTCCAGGAAATTCAGGCAGAGATTCAGAGTATTATAAATAAAGGTTCTTATTATACTTCCTATAGCGGTAATGGTAATCTTTCTTCATGGCCTGCAAGGGGGCCTGTAACATCCAGTTTCGGATGGAGAATTCACCCTATTTATGGTGAGTGGAGATTTCACTCAGGTGTTGATATTGGTTCTGATTACGGATCTCCCATATATTCAGCAGGTGACGGAGTGGTTATTACTTCAGACTGGCTTGGAGGATATGGTTACACTGTTATGATAGATCATGGCGGAGGGGTAGTATCTCTTTATGCCCATTGTTCAAAAATTCTGATTTCTTACGGTCAGCATGTAAAGAGGGGAGAGACTATAGCTCTTGTAGGGAGTACCGGTAACAGTACAGGTCCTCATCTTCATTTTGAGGTTCGTCAGAGTGGTGTGGCAGTAGACCCTTCCGGTTTTGTAAATTAGTTTTATGCTTAAAGATAAAAGAATTGCCATTACAGGTTCTGGCATATCTGTCCTTACAAGGGCTATTCAGATTGCTGCTATAGGGGCAGGGGAATTAGGGACGTAATGCGTATAGGGGCAGAACATTGTTCTGCCCTTTTACCCATTACGCATTATAATTTAAAAAGTTCTTCTTTACGGGACTTAGAAAAAGACAATACATCTTTATGAATACTGTTACTGTGGCTGTCCATAGTGACAATTACAGGAAAATCTACTACGTCAATATGCCAGAAGGCTTCAGGAACACCAAATTCTTCCAGTTTGTATACTCCGAGAACCTGCTTTACACTTTTTGCCAGGACAACTGCCACACCACCTACGGCATGGAAATAAACTGCTCCATAATCCTTACAGGCTTTCAGGGTTTTTTCACCCATACCGCCTTTCCCTATAACACCTCTCAAGTGATAGTTTTTTATAACATCTGCTTCATATGGTTCATCACGGATGGATGTGGTGGGACCTGCGGCGACAAAAGACCAGAGGTCGCCTTCTTTTTTTACTACGGGACCGCAGTGGTAGATAACTGTATTTTCAAGGATGGGAGCAAGGTCTTCCTGAAATTTTTCAAGAAGATATGTATGGGCAGAATCTCTTCCTGTAACCATTTTACCTGTAAGATAAACCTCATCTCCTATTTTTAATTTTCTCACTTCTTCTTCAGAAACAGGCAATTGTATTTTAATCATAGGTAATCTCCTCTCCTTTTATAATCATTGTATGTCTTCTACAGGCCCAACACATATATGATATAGAGACAAAATAACATGCAGGAAGGCGATGTAAAGCACCTATTTTAACACCCAGTACTGTTGTTTTACCTCCGAGACCCATAGGACCTATATTTAAGGAATTCAATTTATTATAAAGGTCTGTTTCTGCTTCAGCCAGTTTTGGCTCAGGATTAATATCATCTAATTTCCGGAATAACATTTCTTTTGCTATCTTATTACCGCTGTCACGATTTCCACCTATACAGACTCCTATAATACCGGGAGCGCATCCTTCTCCCTGGGCACGGAATACTGCATCAATAACACATTTTTTTACTCCCTGGAGATTTCTTCCTGCTCCCATTGTATCATCAGGAAGTTTATATTGAATTCCGCAGTTTTCACTTCCGCCTCCTTTAAGTAAAAGTTTTACCTCTACATAATCCCTGTCCCATTGATAGAAATTGAACCATGGAGAACCTGCTCCCGTATTATCACCTGAATTTTTTCCTGAAATTCCATCTACAGCATTCGGTCTTAAGAGTGATTTACCTGTAACAATCCTTGTGGCTTTCAATATTGCTTCACGAAAATCACTTTCTCTATACTTTTCAGATGGATAATTTATATAAAATATAAGTGCCCCTGTGTCCTGACAGATAGGAAGTGTCTCTTTCCTGGCCATTTCTATATTTTGAATGATTGTTTTAAGAGAAGCCTTTGCCGGTGTTCCTTCTTCTTCCATAGCCATCTGTTTTCGTAATTTATCTTCTACATCAGAAGGTAATTGTGTTGATGTAAGCGTTATAAGTTTTTCGAAATGATTTGTAAGATCCATAAATTGCTCCTTTCATATGTAATGGGTGATCGGTTATGGGCCGTAATGTGTAATACGTAATGCGTGATGGGGTAACCGGGGCGAACACAGGGGTTCGCCCCTACACGTCTCCCGTCTCCCGTCTCCCGTTTCACGACTTAATAAGTTTTCAGTGTCCCAATAGCCTCTTCTACTGCATGCAGTATTTCACGGTCTTTAATAAGGGTCTTCATTATATTGTGATCTGAATAGAGAGGTCTGTCTTCATCAAGATGGGCCACATGTTTACGAATAGTTTCCCTGGCAACCTGTGTGCCTTTTCCGAATTTATAATCTCTGAAATCAAGGGCCTGGGAGGCAGCCATAAATTCAATTCCCAGCACTCCATAGGCATTATCGATTATCTGCTGAGTTTTAAGGGCAGCATTCATACCCATACTTACAAAATCCTCCTGATCAGCTGCTGCAGGTATGGATTGAATACAGCTTGGCATAGAAAGTATACGCTGTTCTACAATCATCATATCAGCAGTATACTGACTGAGCATCATACCGGAAAACATACCTGCTCCTTTTGTAAGGAATTCCGGAAGTCCTACGCTCAGTGCAGGATTAAGGAGTCTGTTGAGGCGTCTTTCAGAAAGTACTGAAACCATTGTTACAGCAGCTCCCACCATATCCAGGGGGAGACTTATGGGTGAACCCTGGAAGTTTGCTCCTGTGAGAACAACCTTTTCCCAGGGTATAAATATTGGATTATCTCCCACACCATTTAATTCTATTTCAAACTGCTCACGGGTGTATTTCAGATGATCCCGGGCGGCACCAATAACCTGGGGGGTAGATCTCATACTGTAGGCATCCTGGACCTTTACCTTTACTTTACCGAGTAAATCGGAACCTTCAATAACTTTTTTAATATTTTCTGCTGATGTAACTGCTCCCTGAAAACCGCGTAATCTGTGAAGGCGTGGATCATAGGGTTTCATATTTGCCTTGAGGGCTTCAAGAGTCATAGCTGCAGCAATTTCTGCCTGTTTAATCCATCTCTCCACTTCATAGATCTGTATAGAACCCATACCGGTAATAACATTACTTCCATTTATAGCAGCAAGACCATCCCTTGCTTTAAGCCCCGGTACGGGAATACCGGCCTTTTTCATAGCTTTTGCTGCAGGCATACGCTTTCCCTGGTAAAAAATTTCTCCTTCTCCCATCAGTGTAAGAGCTATCTGACTCATAGGAGACAGATCTCCACAGGCTCCCACACTTCCTTTAACACACATTACCGGTGTTAGCCCTTTGTTTAACATATCCACATAGGTCTGAACAATTTCCGGTCTGCAGGCAGAACACCCCTGGGAAAGGACATTTATTCGGCTTAACATGGCAGCCCTCACATGTTCTATGGGAGCTGGTTCTCCAATACCGGCAGAATGATTATAAATAAGATACTTTTGAAATTGCTGTACCTGTTCATCATTCAGAACTATTTCTGAAAATTCTCCTATTCCTGTATTGGTCCCGTACATAATCTCTTTCTCTACAAGTTTTTGTTCAAGAAAGTCACGGCAGGCCTTTATTTTTTCCATAGCATCAGGATGAAGTTCAATCTTCTCATTTCTCAGGGCTACATTATATACATCTTCGATTTTTAAATTTTTCCCTGTAATTACAATAGCCATAGTCTTTCTCCTTTCGTTTATTAGCGGTCAGCTGTCAGCTTAACTGAACCGAATTGCTAATGATAACTGCTATAATACAACAGGAGCGACATGGATCGCCCCTCTTGGTAAAAAATCTAAAAATTTAGCGTCTGTCTTCTTAGCGACGGTTGACTGGTAAATTACTTCTTTTTCTTTGCTTCCTGCATCTTCTTTGCCACTTCGTCTCCTATTACCTGAATTCTGTAAAGCATATCTCCTGCTACCATTATAGTGGCAAGTCCATTTTCCAGATGAGTTACATCTTTATCATCTACATATTTTTTCAATTCATTCAGACCTGTAATTGTCCCTTCCATTCCATCAACGAGATTCTGTTTACTTTCTTCAAAGAATTTATCTTCTTCTTCGTTAAGATCATTTGGTTTTACCAGTTTCGGCAGATCTGCCATATTTTTCTTCACCGTAGAAGCAAGAGTATCTATTGCTTTAAGGAATTCTTCAACAGTTATTTCATTTTTAGAAACTGCCCATGCTGCATCATATACTTTTTTATAATTCGGTGGAACTGCCAGTTGCACCTGTTCCTGTTCTTCCTGCGGTGGAGGTGGAGCTTGTGTTTCTCCAACCTTGATATCAAGCCCTTCTCCAACTGACGTAGGTGGACGGACACCAGGGAATTTAGATTGCCATTCTGTCTTTTTGCTATCTTCCTCCATTGCCTTATCAATACCTTCTTTTATGGCAAGCTGAGCTTCATATATCTTCTGGGAAGCCTCCTGAATTTTATCAAGACCACCTCCCAGTATTTTATCCAGATCAAACTCTTCTTCTTCAGTTTCTTCTTCTTCTTCTTCTTCTTCTTCTTTTTTATTTATATGACCAAAATATTCTTTTATATCATCAAGACCTTCTCTGAAGAGTTTAAGGGCTTCCATTATAATAGGAAGTTGTTCTTCCATAGCTTTTGTATCAGGTGGATTTTTACTTATTTTTTCTACATTGGAATAGGTTTCTGAATAAAGGGTTTCTACAACTTCATATCTTCTCTGAAGGTCAATACTCTGAAAATCTCCTTTTAAGACTCCCTTGCCAATTCTCAATAACTCATTAACCGGTGGAGAATGAGATAGAACTTCTACACTTTCTTCTTCCTTTTTTAACGTATCAGCTGCATCTGTTATTACATCTACTGCTTTTCTTACTGTATCAAGTCCTATATGTATATGTTCTATATCTTCATCTTCCAGATAAAGAGAAATTTCATCAAGTCCTTCCTTTAACTCATCAAAAGACTCTCTCATTTTCTTTCCTTTTTCTGCAAATGCCTCAGTTCTGGGTTGAGTTGGAGCCAGGGCTTCATATGCGATAACTAAAGCTTCATGCACATCATAGAGTACATCTAACTGGCCTTTTAAGATATCAAGCTCTTCTTTGCCTTCCTCTATTTCTTTACAGATTTTGATTAATTCATTTACCTGTGGCGATCTGGTAAGTTCTTCCTTGGCTTTAGAGAATTTGTCTCTAAATTCTTTTGGGATCATAGGATCCATTATAATCACCTCTTTCTGTCAAATGTTTAAATAATGCTTTTAATAATTCTTTTTGTTTGAAAAAAATCCTCTTTTAAAAATTACTTTTAAAAATTTTATCTTTACCGGCCATAAATTCTGGTAGTTTATCGATTAAAAAATGATATTTTTTATCGGTGAAAAATGATGATAAAGCTATAGTAGTAATAGATGAAAAAATATTTTTTCCTTTTATTATAGATATAAAATTTTCAGGTCTTATCCAGGGTATAATATCTCCAAATCTTAAAGAGGGAGAATATGTCCGCCAGAGACGGATTTCTTCTCTTTCTCTTAGTCTATAGCCACGGCAGCCGCTTTTTTTATCTGCTGAAGCCTGATTTATAAAAAAATCCATATCTATATCCAGTATGACCTCTTCGGTAAACACAGGAAGATCCTGGAGGCGAAGTATATGTACTTTAATCCCCTGCCAGTCACATACTATATGTCTATTTTCAACTCTGAAATTTTCTCCTCCTTCTATATTAAGAATGAAATAACGCTCCAGGTTAGCAGGTAATCTGTATTTACAGTAATCAGGGTCAGGATATACCCAGAAGATTTCCCTTATTAAACTGCTTTCAACTGCATAATGTATAAAGGTAATAAGATCAATCGGAGTAAGAAGATTATCCCCTCCTGAGGAAGAGTAAGAGGAGGCAAAATAATTCTTAAATTTTTCAATATCTTTTATGGTTTTTAATACATTCATATCTTCAGAGGATATAAGAGACATATCACTGTGGGCATCACAATGAATTAATATGTGATCATTCTTAAGATGGCCTTCTTCTCTGGCTTTAAGCCAGTGATAAAGGGCTTCATCATGTTCTTTCACACATATACAGTTCATAGAACCTGCTTCTTTAGCAAAAGGATTTACTCTGCACTGACCGAAGGTTTTTAAAGGTTCTTGAAAAAGAATCTCCCCGGTAATGGGTTTTATTAGTTCCTTTATCATAATTTCAGGAGAAGATAAACTGAAAGCCTGTGTGAGACTTATAATAGAAGGCCTTTTTGCGAGTGCTCTTAATATGGAAATTCTGTGGCATAGAGCTACATCAAATAGATAAGCTTTTAGATTTGCCTCCAGATTGTATAGATCTTTTAATATTACTTCTTCTAATTTTCCTTTCTCATTCCACAAAAACCAGCTTTCCTCTGAAATAGTAGAAGAAAGTTCTTCATCTGAGGAGGAAAGAATTAAATTCTCCAGATAGGTTAAATCTTTTTTTATCCAGGTTTCATCATAGAGATTTTCTATATGTAATTTAAATGATTTCATCAGAGCTATACCCGGACATACTGAAGGGATCCCTTTCCAGTTCTTTTAAAACATACTTTTTGAAGTTTTTAAGTGTTTCTATACAGGCTTCCTGTTTTAAAGTGCCGAATTTACCGATTTGAACCAGAAGAGATGTCATTTCTATAAGATTTTTATATTCCCCTGATGATTCCAGGTCTTCTATTACATCTTTCAGATACCCGAGAAGTATATTGATGTCATTTTTTTTATAGCCATGTTCTATCATAGCTCTTTCTATAATATGAAGGAAGAGTTTATAAATCATATTACTCAATCTGTTTCCTGCAATTGCCATAGCTGCCTGTTTTGAAAGGATTGATAATATTTCTATATCTTCTTTAGAAAATCTGTCATCTCCTTTGTTTATTACCTCAAGCACTCCTATGACCTTCTCGGAAAGTTCCATAGGAACTGCAAGTATTGACCTTGTCTCATAATCTATCTCTTTACTTACAGTGGGATCAAAGACCTGATCTTCCTCTACGGAACTAACACACATAGGTTCTCCCTGTAAAGCCACATAGCCGGCAATTCCCTTTCCCAGAGGAATCCTCATGTCTTTCAGTTTATCAGATTTAGAACCTTTTACCACTGCAAAATAAAGTTCCTCTTTTTCTTCATCCACCAGAAGTATGAAACCTGCATCCGTATCTGTAACCTTAAGTGCCACATCCAGAATTGAATCTAAAAGATCAGTCTCTTCAAATTCCACTGCTAACTTTGAAGTAACTGTTACAATAGAAAGTATATCTTTCAGGGTTTTTTTAACACTTTCTTCTTCTCTTTGCTGTGAAATATCTTTATTTTTCATAAGTAAAGTATAGATTAAGTTTACTATGTGTCAAGTAGTTTTTAAATAATTTCTTTCTGTAAATAATTCTGTGAAGATATATAGTATATTTCATAACTTATTAGAATTTAAATAATTCGTGATTCGTAATGCGTAATGCGTAATGGGTTAATCTCACGCATCACGCATCACGCATCACGCTTTACGCATTACGAGGTTCTTAATTATGGATTGTTATGAAACTAACTATAATTTATATGCATAGGAATTTTTATTTTTATAAAGCTATCAACAATGAGCTAATAAATAAAAGCTGAAAGCTATTATGTCAGAACCACTTGAAAAAGACAAAAGCATTTATTCTCTCATATCACCTGAATTAGCCTGGGGAGGTAGCACAGGAAAGGGTATCAGGGTAGCCATAGTGGACAGTGGTATAGATGTCTCTCACCCTTCTCTTAAAGATTCTGTAAAAGGCGGAGTGGAGATTTCCATAGATAACAATAAAAAAATCCATATTAGCACACCTGAAGTAATAAGTGATAATTTCGGACATGGCACTGCCTGTGCCGGTATAGTAAGAAAGATTGCTCCTCAGTCAGAGCTTTACAGTGTAAAGGTTACGGCTTCGGGAAAAGGAAAAGGCGAAGCCTTTCTGGCAGGTCTCAAATGGGCAATAGATAATGATATGAATGTAATAAATCTGAGTCTTGGTACAACAAACAGGATATATACGGGAAGATTTTTTAAGCTCCTGGAAGATGCCTATTATAAAGGTAATATAATAGTAACTGCTGCAAACAATCTTCCTTCACTCAGTCTCCCTTCAGTATTCTCTTCCGTAATAGCAGTTTCCTATGATGATTTTAAAGATGAATTTTCTTTTCAGTATCACCCCAATTCAAAGATAGAATTCGATGCTCCCGGTATATATGTAAAAGCCCCCTGGCCGGGAGGGGGATACAGAAAAATGACCGGCACAAGTTTTGCCGCCCCTCACATATCAGGCCTTGTGGCTCTTATACTTTCAAAACACCCCGGTCTTATGGTCTTTCAGGTGAAGGCTATATTGAGTTTTCTGGGGAAAAGGAAGAGTTAAATAATAAGCTCGAAACCTTCTATTTGCTGCAAGCATAGCTGTTACACCCATTTGATGTATAAATTCGTCAATCCATTCAGTAATCAACACAGGAAGGATATCCTCATGAAAAACCCTCACTGCATCAATGCCGAATCTACGTTGAAGGAGTGCAAGTGTTTCAACAAGAACATAATTGATGTGTCAACAAAGATCATTACTGTAATCCTCTGCAAGATATTTATCATGATTAAGAGATAAATCTTTTATCCCTGTAGTGAAACGGCCTGCTGCAGCAATTGCTTTTTTAGGAAACAGCACATTTTATTTTTCATCCAGGGAGAAAGACCCCTGTAGAATTTACTCTTCTCCTGTGCTATAATTTTATTATGAAGGAAAACCCGAAAGAAGTAAAAATTCAGTGGCATGCCTATTTTGCGCAGGTAATGGAAAGGATCTGCACCAAAAAGGATTTTCTCGTGGAAAGAGAGAAGGAAGTTGCTAAAATGCCGTTGAAAATTGACTTTATCGTTATAAAGAAACAGGATGTGGAATACAAAAACCTGACTGAACCTTACTCATATTTCAATGATATTAATGTTATCGAGTTCAAGTCTAAAACAGATAACTTTGACTGGCAGGATTTATATCAACTTCAAGTGTACGGGCAATTATACGGTATAAATAAGGAAATTGAAAAGAGGAAAAAGATTTCTCTCTGGGCAGTATCAAGTCATTTTACTGAAAAATACAGAAATAGCCTGGAAGAAGGGGGTATAGTGCTGGAAAGAGTTGATGATGGATTTTTCAGGGGAATAGCAGGAGGATTTCCCTATTATGAAATGGATCTAAATGAACTGCCTTTTAGAAAAGAATATTATCCATTTCACCTGTTCAGTAAAAATGAGGGAAATGTTCGTAAACTGGTGGAAAAATTTATTGAAGAGCCTGATGTGGCGGAAGATTATAATATAGAGATAATTTTTCTGTATAATAAAATGTATCGGGAGGTGTTACTTATGAAATTAATAGATCCTTTTGAGGCAGGATGTGATGAAGAGGGTTTAAAGGAACTACTCTTTGGAGAACCTATTGGAGTGAAATTAATAAATAAATATAAAACCGAACTTATCAATAAACTTGGAGAAGAAGAGATTATTAAAAGTCTGGGTGAAGATAAGATAACAAAAGCTCTTTTAAACAGACTTGGAAAGAAAAAACTTCTGGAATTACTTGACAGACTTGACGGTGATTAATGGGATAAAAAGGATAGAGGGTTATTTAATGAATAAGGAGTTTCTAAAACGCATCACTGCCCGGCCGGAAATTTTTAATGGTAAACCGATTATTCGGAATATGCGAATCTCTGTAGAACTTATTTTAAGCCTTCTTGCCCAGGGAGAACCTGTAGAGGCTATTTTAGAAGACTATCCGGATCTGGAATATGAAGATATCTATGCCTGCTTTGCATATGCTCATGCCGTAATTGCTTATGATTCTCTGGATGCAGTGCAGGTGAAATAAATGAAGTTCTTAATTGATCGCTGTGCGGGACATAAGTTAGCTCAATGGCTTCGTTCTCAGGGTTATGATGTTGTAGAATCCAGAGAACGCGGTGATGACCCTGGTGACTATGTCCTCCTGAAGTGGGCTTTTACAGAGAAGCGTATTCTTATTACTATTGACACTGACTTTGGACGACTTATTTTTATTCAGGGGTTGTTGCATTGTGGTCTTATACGTCTACCCGATGTACCCGCAAATAAACGTATCGAAATTCTGAAAGAAGTGTTGCAAAAATACACCAGAGATATACAGGACGGTTCTATTATTACTGTGCGCGGAAATAAAATTCGTATTTCAAAGTCTGTCTAATTTAAAAATAATCCATGAAATTCTTTTTCATCCTGAACTTATTCTAAAAATTCGTGTCATCCTTTAATCCGTGTCATCCGTGAGAAAGACACCTGTAGAATTTACCTCTTTTTGGGAAGAATGAGAAAAACATCAGAAAAGTGATAAAGGAGTCAATACTTAAGCCTGAAACTGCTCAGGATTATGATGAAGAACTGATTTATCTGTATAATAAATTTTATCAGGAGGTGTTTTTTGAGATGAAGAAGTTAAATCCTCTTGAAGCAGGTTGCGATATTGAAGGTATTAAGAGTCTTATGTTAGGTGAATCTCCTCTGGGGCAGATGTTATTTCCTCAGGTGGAGGATGAGATTATAAATAAACTCGGTAAAGATAAGATTATTAATAAACTCGGAGAAGATGAGATAACAAAAGCTCTTTTAAACAGACTGGGAAAGAAAAAACTTCTGGAATTACTCGACAGACTTGACCCGTGATTAATGGGATAGAAAGGCATGAGGAGTGAAGAAGAAAAATAGATAATCCTGATAATAATACCTTAAAAAAGCTTATTTCTGAAGGGAAATCTGCCAAAAAAATACTGGGACCTCCTCTGGGTATAACAGGAGAAGTTTCTCTTAGAGGTATGGCAGGCCTTTCTTTAAAGGCAATCTTTCATATGGTTTCACAGGACTCAGATAAGAGGATTTCTGATTTCACAGGAACTACTTCCTATTGTTCCTCTATTATATCGGATTTACTTCGACTTTCTGAGGATTTAAAGACATTAAATGAAGAAAAAATTTTATTTTTAAAAGATTTTCTAAAAAAAGCCCTTAAAGAACTTCATATTTGTTTTAAAAATCCCGATTCTAAAACTTTACTAAAAGAAAAAGAGAAAATTTATAGAGCCCTTAATTTATATAAATCAGGACTTTCTGAAGATAGAGAAAAAAGTCTTAAGATCCTCAGAAAAGCTTCAGAGGATTTATTTAGTTCTTTAATTAATCTAAAAGAAGCAGAAGAAATTATATATTCTGACTATTGTCTTACCTGTGGCACCAGGAATAATACAGGCAGGAAATACTGTCATAACTGTTTTTCTCCTCTACCTTGTTTTGCAGAATATGTAAATCCGATAAATAAATCAATTATGGAAGATATGACAGAAACTTCTGTAAGGCGGGGCTGTGTTCTGACCTGTAATCTTCAGTTAATCCTTCGGGGTTTAGAAGAATTTCAGAAAGGAAATAAAGAAGAATTTATTAAAGAACTTGAAAATTTTGAAGTTCTTTTAAAAAGTGAATATGGAGTTAATGGAATGATGGAGATTGCAGAAGGGATTAATATTTTAAAGGATATGGCCTTTAAAGGGAGAAGAGATTATATAAAAGGGATAAGTCTTATAATGGAAGGTATGAATAAACTCTATTATGTCCAGTTAAGAGGAGAAGAGGCCGAAAGGATTTTCTATAAAAAAAATTGAAAGATTTCTATTTTAAGGCTCTTGAAAATATATATAGAAAATTAGATGAGATTCTTTTACCTGCCGGGATTGATTGCGGCAAATGCTGTATCTGCTGTTTGAATATAAGGGAAGATACCTTTACTCCTCTTGAGATTGAATATATATATAAAAATTCTTCCAGGAAAAACAGAGAAGATTTTTTTTATGCTATAAGAGAAAATAGTATCTGTCCTTTCTGTGATCTTACTATAGGAAGGTGTACTATTTATAATTTTCGTCCTCTTGTGTGCCGTAGATGGGGACCCTTTGTAAATGAGCTTTACTCTTATATTTCTGCTTCATGTGTTTATGCAAAAAAGGTTCAT
The DNA here is from genome assembly GCA_022704525.1 of Bacillota bacterium. Classification (GTDB taxonomy): domain Bacteria; phylum Vulcanimicrobiota; class SpSt-956; order SpSt-956; family JAKJGF01; genus JAKJGF01. The sequence continues at coordinate 15,711 of JAKJGF010000054.1, forward strand.
ATATTTCCACCTGAAAAAAAAGAAGAAGTCCCTTTTCAAAAGGAATTTGCTTCCCTTAATAAGATCTATTTAGAAAATCTCAGGGAAGATGAAAAAAATAGAATAGAAAAAATGAGAGTTCTTTCTGAAGAAGAAAAAGATAAAAAGGATATAGAAGATTTTGAGAGAGCTCTGAAGGTTTCTTTTCATAAAGCTCCGATTTTAACACTTATTGGAAGAGCTTATAATAAACTTGGCAATTCGGAACTATCCGCCCATTATTATACAAAGGCTATTGAGATAGATCCTTTCTATGATTTTGTCTGGTATTTAAAAGGACTCTGGTCCTATAATAAAAAGGATTTTAAAAGGGCAGAATTTGAACTCAGAAAGGCTCTTGAAATTTATCCTGAAAATATTACTGTAAGGGCCTTTTTGATTATGTTTTATGTGGGTCTGTGGAATTATAATGCAGCCAGAAAGGAGATAGAATATTTAAAAGGAATATACCCTTTTATTCTGGAAAGATATGATTTTTTAAAGGAACTTTAAAGGTGAAAAGTGAAAAAAGAGAAAGGTTGATGATGTATCACATATTATGCTTTACGTGTTTTGTAAAAAATTTCTTGTAATTTCTTTATTTTAGAGATATAATATTCAGGAATGAAATGATAAATTGCCCTATAGGAGGTCGTAGTATGTTACAAATAAACAAATTAATGCTCGGAATGTTGATGGTTTTTTTATTTACAGTTTTTGGAGTTACTTTTATGTTTCATTACAGAGTAAAAGCTGCTGATAATACTGCTCCTAAAACAAAATGTCTGGATTATGAAGTTATGGAAAAGATATATAATCTTGTTAAGAAAGAATTCGTTACAAGTTTTGATCAAAAAGCCTTTTTTAATGGAGCTTTTGAAGGAATAAAAAAGGCTCTTAAAGATAAGAGAATTACTTTTAAAGAGATACCTGAGTTTACTTATGATGAAAATAAAGATGATACTGAAAACCTCAGAGATTTTAAGATAAAACTTCGACATACAGTAGATGAATATAAAAGTGAAGATTTAACAGAAGATGATCTTCTTAATGCCGCTCTGAATGGAATGATTGATAAACTTGATGACCCTTATACTGTTTATCTGGATGCAAAGGAATTTGATAGATTAAATGAATCTATGAGCGGTGGAAACTTTACCGGTGTTGGAATTTATATTGAACTTGATAGAGAAGTTGATAACCAGTTAACTGTTGTTGAACCTATTGAAGGGACGCCGGGATATGAAGCAGGTCTTAAATCTGGAGACTGGATAATAAAGATTGATGGTAAATCTACTAAAGGTGTAAACCTTGATAATGCTGTAACTCAGATAAGAGGCCCTGAAGGTTCTATAGTTACACTTACCATTCAGAGAAAAGGTGTGGATGAACCAATTGAATTTAAAATTAAAAGAGCCTTTATCCATGTAAGTACTGTTGTTTCTAAAATAGTAAATGAGAATGTAGGGTATATTAAACTGAGACTTTTTGGGTCAGAAACAAACAGGGAAATAGATCAGGCCATGACAGATCTTGAAAAGAAAGGTGCAAAGGCTTTTATTCTGGATTTGAGAAATAATGGCGGTGGCTATGTAACAGCCGCAGTGGATGTTTCCAGTAAATTTTTAAAAGAAGGTGAAGACATTGTCTCTATAAAAGACAGATTCGGAGGTAAGAACAGATATAAATCTTACGGAACTGTCCACGAATTATTTCCTCTGGTTATTCTTGTAAATAACTTCAGTGCAAGTGCTTCTGAAATTACTGCCGGTGCTGTTCGTGATGGGAAAAGAGGTATTCTTCTGGGTACCAAGACCTTTGGAAAAGGAAGTGTTCAGACTATATACCCACTAGATAAGGGGGGCGCTATAAAAATTACAACAGCTCATTATTTTACCCCCAGAGGACGTAATATAAATGAAAAGGGGCTTAAACCTGATATAATAGTAGAAATGGATGATGATTTAATTGGTACTGATAAAGATATACAGATGGAAGAAGCTGTTAAATATCTTCAGGAACAGATTGCAAAGAAGAATTCCTAGTTTTAAAAACAACTGTAGGGGCGTTTATTACGCCCCTATTGCATTAATATTAAATAATTATAAAAAGATATCATTTTTTAGAAGGAAAATAGCTTTTCCTGGCTAAAGTTATTATATTAATATAGTTGGTAGAAAGAGCTAAATATATCTCGCAGGGAGGGTCTTTTATGATCGCTTATGAAGGAAATAAATTAGAGGATCTTATTACAAAATATCTGGATGTTTATAAGAAAAAAGAAGTAAATAAGGAGGAACTTGAGAAAATACTACAGACTGCTTTGAAACAGATAGAACCACTGGACCCTGATGACATACCTGACAGTGCAGTGGAAAATATTCTTAAAACACTTATGGCCAAGAAATTTACAGGTGACAGTGCTATTGATTTAACAATGATTTCCGGTCTTTTAGCCATGCCTTTACCTGAACATTTTGCTGTAATTGATACATTTGTACTGGAAGGAATATATAAATTAAAGGATAAGCAATTTTATCCAAAAGAACTCAAATCACTTGTTTTAAAGAAGTGGCAGAGCATGAAAGGTAAAGATGGAAAGGCAAAAAAGATTACCAGTAAAGATTATATTAACTACCTCAAAATAGTTAAGGGTATTAAAAAGAGTATAAGCGAAGGAGCTTCTGGAAGGAATTTTTCATTAAGTGATATAGATAGAGCTTTATATGCCTATAAGAAGCACAGCAGATAAATAGTTATGCAGAATTCATCTGCATACAAAAAAGGATTTTATGGCTACAGGAAGAACCCATGAAAAAATAAATATTTTCATATTGTTCTTACTTCTGCCACTGTTATTTAACTGGTTTAAAGACTGGCTTCTTACTGCATTATGCGGGTTATTTTATTTGATAGGCACTTTTTATTTATCTCCTGATCTTGATATGGAGAATACCCTTCCCTTTCGAAGATGGGGAAAATTAAGGTTTATCTGGTATATATACAGTAAAATAATACCTCATCGTTCAAGTCTATCACACAGTTTCCTTATAGGAACCATATTCAGGCTCATATGGCTTTCGGGCAGTATATTTTTTCTGGGCTTTGTGGTAGCTCTGGTTTTAGAGCTTCTTTATACAGGAGACTTTATTCAGGCTTATGTGTTGTCCTGTCTGGAGATAAAGAGTTTTTGTTTTGTTAACCAGAAATTTCTTATTCCTGTTTTTGTGGGTTTGCTTTTATCTTCTTTGTTACATGAAATAGTAGATGTACTGTGGTCGTTTTTTAACTGAGGATGGATATGTATAATAAATTAAGTAAACTAAAAAAAGAAGACAGTGCAAGGCTTGAATATGGGTGTAAAGAATGTGGTTATATTCTTTATAAACCTCTTATGGGAGATGATATAGATAAGTGTCTTTTCAGCTGGGATATTTATATTCTTCTATCCTGTCCTTCCTGTTCCGAAAAAACCCTTGAACTCTATAATGTGTGGAGTGAAGATGAGTGGAGCAGGGAACATAAATATGCTGAAGGATAATTTTAGCTAAATTTTAACAATTCTGTTACAAATTTCCCTTGAATCATTATAGATTAGATGTTATATTGGATTAAATAGATTCTACTTTATGAAAGAAGGGTTTTAAATGAATTTTATATCTGACATAAGAATGAATTTAGTAAGCCATAGTGCTCCTGAGAAAACTAATAAACAGAAAGAGATACAGTCTGAAAAGATACAAGATGAAGTTTCTCTTGGAGGACATCTGCCTTTAGGATCATATCTCACAAGCCTGCCTGTTATGAAAAATTCAGGCGGTAGATCTATAATATCTGATAGTATCTCTACAGATGATACGGTTAAATCCGGAAGCAGAAGTGGAAATATTACTACCCTTTCAATGTTTGAAGGGGAAGGTGTAATAGCAAGATCTACGTCCTTTAATTCGAGTGTGGGTGATCAATATCTGCTTTATGATGGTGTTGATTCAAGCAGGGATATTACCGGTGTTACTTCTGAAGAAGGTAAACCGACTGAACCGTATCGTTTCAGTGTAAAACTTAAGGATCTTCCACCGGGGGCAGAAGTAGGGAATCTGGATTTATACCTTCTTATAAGTATAGGGCAGGATGGCAAAGTAAATCTGCCAGATGGTATCCCCGGTGTTACAAATCAACCCTGGAATCTTGCTATAGGTGCCTATGATAATAATAATTTTAATATATATGATGAACATGGAACAGTTAATAAGAAAGTTCTTAAAGATTTGAAGTTTGACAATCTAAATGATACAGTTTCTTTTGCCCTTGATAAAAGTGTAATGAGGGAAAAGGGCTGGAAAGATGGAGACCCTGTAGTTTTACAGCCTTTTACTACAAAGGATTTCCTTAAAAAAGTGATTGATACTCTGGATGAACCTTCTAAGAAACCATGGGTCAATAATGGCCTTTTGAGTAAGTATATGTCAACAGACCTGAATTATATTCCATCTCCCACGCCAATGCCTTCACCTTCTGCTCCCATACCACCTGCAGGAGGACAGGACTGGAGAAATGAATCTATTTATTTCATTCTCACAGATAGATTTCAGGATGGTGACACTACAAATAATTTTGATGTAAATAAGAAAGACCTTACTAAATATCATGGAGGAGATCTTCAGGGTGTTATTGATAAACTTGATTATATAAAGGATCTTGGTATGTCAACTGTATGGATTACACCAACTATGGCCAATCAGGATCTCTTTATAGACAGTGCCGGTTATCATGGATACTGGCCTGTGGATTTCTTCAAAATGGATAAACATCTTGGAGATATGGATAAATTCAAAGAGCTTATTAATAAAGCCCATGAAAAAGGAATGAAAATAATTCTTGATATACCTCTTAATCATGTTGCATGGGAACATCCATGGACAGGTGATCCTTCCAAACAGAGCTGGCTTCATCATAATGGAGATGTAAAGGACTGGAATGATCCCTGGCAGGTGGAAAACTGTTCTATGTACGGTCTGCCCGATCTTGCCCAGGAGAATCCGGAAGTTTCAAAACATCTAACTGATATGGCCAAATGGTGGATTGATCAGACAGGTATTGACGGTTTCCGTTTAGATGCAATAAAACATGTGCCTCTTTCTTTCTGGTCACAATTTGCAAAAGACATTCATGCCCATGCAGGGCAGGACTTTTTACTTATAGGAGAATGTTTTGACGGAAATCCTGCCAAATTGAATTCCTATCAGCAGAATGATATGAATTCACTATTTGATCTACCTCTTTTCTTTACCTCTACAAATGTTTTTGCCCGTGATGGAAGTATGAGGGAGCTCGCCGGTCAGGTGGCAAATCTTAACAGATCCTATAATAACCCTGATATGATGTCAGCTATCATAGATAATCATGATACTAAGAGGTTTTTAACCGAAGCAGGAGGTAATAAGGATAAACTTAAACTGGCTCTTTCATTCCTTATGACTGTAAACCGTATTCCCACAATTTATTACGGAACTGAAGTCGGAATGGAAGGGGATGTGGAACAGATGGGTGTAAGAGGTCCTGAGAACCGCAGAGATATGGAATGGGATAAAGATCCTCATATGTTGAATTATTTTAAAAACCTCTCTTCAATACGTAATAATAATATAGCTCTCAGAAAAGGTTCCCTCTTGGAGATGTGGCAGGATGATAAGGTATATGCCTTTTCCAGAATGTGCCCTGAACAGGAAGCTTTAGTAGTTTTAAATAATGGCTATGATACCCAGCAGAGAGATATATCTTTAAGAGCTGAAAGTAATATAAAGAATGGTACTGTTCTGAGAGATCTCCTTTCAGGAGAAAAAGTTGTTGTAAAAGATGGTAAAATACACACTCAGACACAGGGCAAAAAGGCTCAGATTTTTATTGTGGATAAAGGGTGAGACCTGTAGGGGCGAACCCCTGGTTCGCCCCGATTAACCCCATTACCCATTACGCCCCAAAATTATTTTTCTAATTCCTATATCTTTTTCTTGCTTTAATATTTTGTTTTGTTTATAATAGATTGCAAAATAGTATAAAAATAATCTTTTGCTGATAGCTAACTGCTGAAGGCTAAAATGAGATAGAGGGAAAGATATGTGTTGTAATATCGAAAAATATATTGAAGATTTATCAGGTCAGAACTGGCAAAAAAAGCACTTTGCCATAGAAAAGTTATCTTACCATGTTTCCTTTAAATCTTTGAAAGCTCTCATTCAGGCTTTATATGATGTAGATTCTTCTGTTAGATGCAATGTGGCCGGGGTTCTGGGAAAAATTAGAGATAAGAGATCAGTTCCTTTTCTGGTTGAATTGCTTAAAGACAGAGAAGGTGAAGTTCGTCTTGCTGCTATTAGAGCTCTTGGAGAAATCGGAGATGAGAGAGCTATTTTTCCATTACTTAATAAGCTTAGAGATAATTACATGCTGGTTCAGGATATTACTTTAACCCAGGGAGATTACAGAGAGAGTTCTGTAAAAGGCAGTGTAATTTATGCTCTTCAAAAAATAGGAGATAGAAGTGTTGTTCCGGCTCTTAAGAGGAGTTTAAAGAATGAAAAAAATAATATCATAAGGGCATTGCTTGAAGATTTAATAGAGTATCTCGGAGATTTTATAGATATAGAACTGCCCCCTATAGAGAGGACTTCAGAAGTTTTAAAGGAAACTCCCCGGATTAAAATTCCGGATAAAGATTCTGAGAAAAAGGAAGAATTGGAAATATCTCTTCCTCCCAAAGCTGTACCTCAGGATAAAGAAGAGATTAAGCCTGTAAGAATTTCTTTTAAACCAAAGAGTTTTAAAGATGAGGTAAAAATAGAAGAAAAACTTGAAGAAGAGAAGCTCCATGTGCCGGAAGAGACTGAGGAAAGAATGGAAGAAAAATCTGAAGTGCCAGAAGAGCCGGAGGAAAGAGTAAAAATAGAAGAAAAGCTGGAAATAACGGAAATAAAAGAATCTGAGGAGATACTGGAAGATAAAACTGAATCAGATACAGTTTCTAATCCTCCTTTATGTGAAGTCGAACCTGTATTGTCCCAGGAAACCTCCGGTTATACTACTAGAAGACTTCCTCCCCTTCCTTTTGATCCTTTTGAAGAAGAAATTATGGAACAGATTTGTAAATTTGAGAGTACCTGTATGTTTACCAGACTTGATGGTGTAGAGAGTCTTGAGAAAATAGGTAAACCTGCAGTAAAATATCTTCTGGAATCTCTAAAAAGTCAGAACTGGCGAATACGTGAGGGAACAGCAGAAGCTCTGTCAGCAATTGGTGATACAACAACTCTTGCAACATTAAAAAAAGCTCTGCCTATTGAACCGGAACCATCTATAAAAGAGTGTCTTGAAAAAGCCATTAAGAAAATGGAAATAGAAATAGAAATAAGGTCATGTATTCAGAAGTTAAGAGACAATAATTTATTCGTTCAGTTAGATGCTATTCAGACTCTGGAACAAATCGGAGCACCTGCTGTAGTCCATCTGGTTAATACTCTCGAGCATGAGGATTGGAAAGCTCGTGAAGGTGCCCTGGAAGTTTTATCTGTAGTGGGAGATAATACTATCCTGGAATCTCTAAAGAGATCACTGGAAAATGAACAGGATGATTATCTTAAAAAAAAGCTTCAGAAAATTATTGAAAAACTGCAGAATGCAGAAGTTGAATAGGATCAGGAAAGAGGTTTTCCCGTCATTAATTATATAAATAATTTTACTCTTTTTAATCTTGGATTTCGGTATTTCCCCGGTGATAATCTCCCGGTTCCTGTCTATATACCATATGGATGTCTCTGTATAATATCTGTTTTAGAATCTGAAGGCTACAGTGTAGAATTCAGAGATTATCAATTAAATGCATATAAAGACCCTACAAAAATTGAGAATATGCTTGATTTTCTGAGAGATCCGGCTGATATTATGGGAATTTCATGTTTTTCAAAGGAATTACCCTATGCAGTTCTGTTAAGCAGGGAATTAAAGAAACTATATCCTCATA
>JAKJGF010000055.1 GCA_022704525.1 Bacillota bacterium
GGCATTTGCCTGGCTACCAGCAGATTGGAGACTTTGAGGAAATCATCATTGTCGTCACCTATATAAGTATTATAATCTGCCAGGGCAATTCCAGCAAATTGAAGGGCTGTAAGTGATTCACTCTGGGGAAATTTGAGAGAACCGTCTTTATTTATACCACTTTTTAGTAAATCCAGTGTACTTATAGATGCTTTTATATTGTATTTATAGCCATTTTTATTTCCAAAGGCAAAGGCTCTTATTACTTGAGGTTGAGCATGACAGCTATAGCATTTATTTTTTTCCTGCCAGTCCAGAAGGTATTCACCTGACCAGTCCAGTCCCATCTGTACTGCATCTCTCGGTGTTCTTATTGTCTTTGTATCAGTTACTTTCATGCACGATAGATACTTTCTATCTATTATCTGTAAATCAGGATCACCCGGCCTTTTCCATGAAAGTGTCAAAAGAGCTACATCGCTTTTTGTATGATAATAATTTAGTCTTATAGGATACCATCCTTTTATTAATCTGAATTTACTTGTTATCCATTGCGTGTTCTGTTGTGTATTATCTTCATTCCATTGTTCCATTATAAGCTGATTGTCCAGATATAGTTGAAAACCACTTACTGCCTTGATGCCAAATTCATAATATCCATTTTCAGGTATATTTAGCTTCCCTTTCCAGTAAATACAGTAGTCTGAACTTCCCATACCTGTAATAGGACTTTTAATACCCCAGTTGAAATCAATGCTGTAATCAACTCTATCCCGAAAGAAATCTCTGTAATTTTTACCTGAGAAGTATTTACCTAAAAGGCCGGACTGGGTTTGTACGTTTTTATCTTCTCCATCGGCACGTGCTATGATTGGCTGATATAACTCAGCATCTTTTACTACTATAGTGCCTCCCTGGTTCATAGGAGAAATGAATTTTATTTTTATATATTTTGCTTTTTGAGGCAGGAAAGGAAATTTTTCTATTGTTTTACCTGGTGAACATAGAAAACGTCCTACTGATATAAAATTATCTATGGGGCTATCAGTTGAAACAAGTATTTCCAGTTCTTTAGGTTGTGTTGCATTAGCTAAAGGTTTACTCTCATTGGGATAAAAATGTAATCTTAAATTATCAATTATATAAGTTTTGCTTTCAGGTAAATTAAATGTTACCTCTCCGGGTAATTCATCAGAAGTAAATTGGAAAGCTATGTAAGGGCCTCTATCGGAAGATTTTATTCTATAAGGTATAATTTCTGATGGCATTCCTTTTTTGAAACAACATATGGCCCTTGTTCCAGAATTTTCTCCCATAAGATTTCCTTTTAACGGATTAATTTCCATCGACTGAGTCTGAGGGCCGGAGATTTCAATTTCTTTCATTGATGTGATTTTAGAGTTTCCCCAGTTTGATAGTATTTTAACTTTAACAAATTTTACTGACATTTCTTTTTTGAAATTATATACCTGAGGAAGAGAAGTTTGTCTGCAGGTCATAGTTCCTACAGATATGAAATTATCAAGTTTATTACTGGATGATATGTAAAACTCTATATCTTTCGGCACTGATGGAGTAGATTGGTTTCCACCAGTAAAGATGATTATTTGATTTATTTTCTGTGGACTGGCACCAGGTAAAGCGATAACAATTTCATGAGGGAAAGGGCTTCCTTCTTCAGACTGCCAGCCTTTCTGGCTTATATCTCCATCGATTAGATTGAAGACAGCATTATCGTTGAAATCCTTCTGACTGGAAAAACTTACAATATGGCCTCCCTCTTCATGTGATGCTATATTACATCTACCTTTTTTACCTGCAAATTCTTCCAGAGAGAAGATCTTTTCTACAGGAGCACTGAAGATTAATGTCTTAACTCCAATTATTAAAAGGAGTATAACAGGAACCATTGGGTATATTGTATTTACCCTGTTTGATTGTTCTTTTGTTTTTACAGAGACTATAAATTGATATATAAGAAAGATGAGCATAACAGGAAAAGATAAGAATAAGCCGAGAAAAGTAGGTCTGAGGAAAAATGGTAGTGATCCAAGAATGATTGATGCCTGTCCCTGTAAAGACTGTTGTAAATTTTGTTGTAAAATTATTGGAATAGTAAAGCCTATTATAGACAAAATTGCCATAGTTGTAATCAAGAGTTTAACTATCTTAGTAATCTTTTTATTTACTATAAATAATATAGAAACTCCCAATGCTACAATCATAAATATTATATTTATAAGTCTCGGGTTTCCCTGCTTAAGAAAAAAAGGCCCTCCTTCATTTTCTACTCCGTAAATTATAGTTCCAGAGATTAGTAATACTATCGGAAATATTAAAGTTATTGCCCATTTTTCAGAGAAATTTATAAGTTTCCAGGTTATAATTATAAAAATTATAATACCTATAGTTGATGTTGTAGCACCTATTTTCCAGGATAGATAAGAGCTATAAAACCACCCTTCCAGAACTACTTCTACGCTTATGGCCATTACCATAATAAGTAATAGAATTTTTAATGCAAGAAGAATATAGGTGACTACAAAGTTGTAGATCAGGGAAACAAAGGATTTTATTTTTGCAATTATTTCATTCATAATAACTTGTCCTTTCTTAAGTTATAGCTTTCAGCTTTTTATTCCTTAAACTGGATGCTGATAGATGACTGCTGATAACTTTTTATATAATGAATTCCAATGTATTCATACCTAAAACAATAAGTTCTCTATTTTGTAATTTAACCTTTTTTCCACGTATCTGCTGGCCTTTTATTTTAGTTCCATTTGAACTGTTAAGGTCTTCTATCCAGTATTCATTATTATGTTTAGATATTTTTACGTGTTTTCTAGAAATAAATTCCCTCCCTTTGGGTTCCTGTATAACCATATCATTACTATCTTCTCTTCCAATATATATTTCCTCTTTATCCATTTCAATTCTTTTGCCTTTATCAGGACCGTCCAGAATTACTATATGAGGTTTTCTGGATATAAATATCTGTGATTTGCCACAGTATGAACAATTAATATCACCCATAAGGTTTTTATGGCTACAGTAAGGACAGAGTATATCAGGAGGTGTTAAAACTACTGTGGGAATTTTTGTCTGTAATGGTTTATATTTTTTAGGAGAAGAAGATTTTATAACTGATATTGGTATACTGTCAGGAATATCTCTGGCCTGAATTAATGCACATAATATGGTGAGATTATCATCACTCTTTCTCAGATTCGCCAGATTTATTAATTCATCAGCAATTAACTGTGGATTGCTAATATGATTCTTAACAGTGTATAATATTTCCTGTTCTTCCATTACATTTGATACTCCATCACTGCATAGAAGTATAATATCATGTTCCTGAAGGGTAACAGGTTTGCCGTTTCTTTTTTTATTTATTTCCACTTCAACCTTTGGTGAAAATCCTATAGCCCGTGTTATTACATTTTTATGTGGATGTTGATAAATTTCTGATGTATTGATTAAATGGCTTTCATAAAGAGCCTGTACCAGAGAATGATCAGTAGTAAGTTTTTCAATATTATTTTTTCTTATCAGATAAGCCCGACTATCACCTACATGAGCTATGAAAAATTTTCCATTTTTTATCAGACCTGCTACTATTGTTGAACCTATATCACTTATGGATTTATCTCTCTTACCTACATTATAAACAAGTAAATTAGCCATTTCTATACATTCTTTCAGAAGTTCTGCTGGATCCATATTTATTTCTGAGTGAAAAAATTTACCCTTATCAGTAACTAATTTATTAATAAAATGTTTAATAATCCCTTTAATAGTAAGAGCACTTGCTAATTCACCTTTTTCGAGACCTCCCATGCCATCGGCCAGTAGAAGAAGATTATATTCTCCTCGATCTGGTCCTTTATCTATAAGAAGTTTTATGGCTATGAGATTATCTTCATTACCTTTGTCCTGACTTACAGGACCTATATCGGTTTTCATACCCAGTAACATAATTTTTCACCATAATATTTAATATAATTGTAAATTTTCCATTAATTTATGAAATTCCTTTTTTTCTACAGGTTTTATTATACCATAAGTTGAAGGAACTATAAATAAAAGTAACCATTACATAATTCTATTTCAAAAATTCTGAATAAAGTGATTGATTTCTTAATAATTTGACATTATACTATTATAGTATAGAGGAAATTTATATGAAAAAATTTTTTACAAAAAAAATTCTTCTTATTTTTATAGCAATTTTTATATTTTTTATTCTTACAATGATCAATGTTAATAATAATATATCAATGGAGGTTAAATGCAGAAAAAATTTAGAGACTATTTCTACTGCCATAGAGATGTATGCCAATGATAACCGTGGAAATTATCCCTCAAGCCTTGAGAAGATAAAACATTATTTAAAAGATGGCCAGATTCCTTCATGTCCTTCTGCTCACAGAGATACATATAGCCTGTCTTACAGTTTTAATGGTAAATTTTTTTCTATATACTGCAGTGGTTCCAATCATACTTTCGGTAAGTCTGAAAAGAGAAATACTCCGAAATATATTTCTGACAAACCATGGACGCCTTTCCTGGAAATTAACTGGGAGAATATGAAAAAAGCCAGAAAATATTATAATAAAGGTAATATTGCTTTATTTGATAAGAAATATTCTGATGCAATTGAATTTTATAATCAGGCAATAGCATTTTATCCAGATTTCGCACTGGCCTGGAATAATAAGGGTTTAGCTTTGTTTTATCTGGGTAAGCATGAAGATGGTTTTCCCTGCTATGATAAAGCAATAGAAATTGATCCTGAATTTGCTATTGCCTGGAATAATAAGGGTATGTCTTTAGCTTCTCTTGGAAGATATGAAGAAGCTCTGAATTGTTATGATAAAGCAATAGAAATTAATCCTGAATTTGTCATGGCCTGGAATAACAAGGGGTTATCCCTGGTTGCCCGGGGGCATAATAAAGCTGCCCTTGGCTGTTATGATAGAGCTCTGGCAATTGATCCTGATTGTACTGTAGCTCTGGAGAATAAGTTCAAAGCTGTACCGGGACTTAAGGAAACAACATCTGAGCTGGAAGAATATAATAAATTACTGGCCAGTAATCCTGAAGATACAGCTATATTAAATAAAAAAGGAGAGACCTTATTTAAATCCAGAAAATATGATGAAGCTATAGAATGTTTTAATAAAGTTATAAAACTTAATCCGAAAAATGATATTGCATGGTATTATAAAGGGCGTATTTTAATGGGTAGAAGAAAATACCAGGACGCTGTAGATTGTTATGATAGAGTGCTGAAAATTAATCCTTATCATGAGAAAGCCATGTTTTATAAAAAAGCAGTCCTGTCAGAAATGCGCGAACATGGTTACATATAAATAAATGTTATGATAAACCCCTGAAGATTGATCCAGGAATATGAGGGATTCTTATTAACTAAGGAAAAATATTTGCAAAAAATGAATCTTTTCACATTCAAAAAAATAATTTACCAGGGAAAATTTTATAAAGAGCTTAAAACTACAGCTGATGATCTCAGCAGTGATCTTTACGTTGTAGGAGGTTGTCTGAGAGATTTTATTATAGGACACCCGGAGAATATCAGAGATATAGATTTTGCTTCAGATCAGGCTTTGAAACTGGCCAGAAAATTTTCAAAGAAAATCGCTGCTCCCTTTATATTACTGGATGAAGAAGAAGAAACAGGAAGAGTTGTAATTAAATCCGGAAAGAATAAAGAATTAAGTATGGATTTCTCTCAGATAAGAGGAAAAACTATCTTTCAAGATATATATAAGAGAGATTTTACTATTAACGCCATGGCAATTGCCTTTAATGATTTTTTTTTAGATGATGAACTTAAGTTAATAGACCCTCTTGAAGGTATAAGGGATATTGGAAATAGATCTATAAAAACAGTGTCAGATGATTCATTTACAGATGACCCTCTCAGAATGCTCAGGGCCTTCAGATTTGCTACGACACTGAATTTTACCATTTCACTACATACCTTTGAGCTTATAAACCTTTATAAAGAAAAAATCATAGAAGTATCCGGCGAGAGGATAGAAGCAGAGCTTTTTAAGATGTTTGACTCCGACCATTCTTATAGATATCTGAGACAGATGGATGAAGCAGGTTTACTTGAAGTTATAATTCCTGAAATTAAAAAAACAGTTCTATGGGTACATAAATTTTCAGTATACAAAAATCTGGAAAAAATTATTTCAGAAGAGTATAAAAATATTTTTCCTCATTGTTTTGATAAGGTTTCAGATTATATAAAAGGGCCCTACAGGAAGGCTATGTTGAAATTTGCACTGCTTCTTTACGGACAGAGCAATTCTGCGGAAAATATATGCCGTCGCCTCAAGATGAGCAATTATAAGATAGATACAATAGCGAAACTGATCAAATTTTATCCGGATTTCTTAAAAATCAGTTATAATAAAATTTCTGTTCTAAAATTTTTTCGTAAAACAGGTGATGACGGAATAGGAATACTCCTTATAAGTCTTGCAGAAGGTCTGATGTCAGAAGAAAAATTAAGAAATATTTTAAAAATTTATCTTGATGAAATAAAATCCATGTGGGAAAACCCCAGACTGATAAGTGGAGACGATCTGTCAGGAATTTTTGGTCTTATCCCGGGACCTGATTTTAAAAAAATACTCCAGCAAATAGAAGAAAAACAGCTTGAAGGGATAATTAAAACAAGAGATGAGGCTTTGAGACATATAGAAGAGAATTATGTGAGATGTGAGGCATATAAAATGCATGAGCATTGAAGAGTAATGGTTATACCAATCATCTGTTTAATTTAAATGCATAGGAATTTACATTATTATAGTTACTATACCTTTTGCAGATTTCTTAAAAACAGTTGTAATTCTTAAACTTAGTACCGCAACAGGCAAGTTAGTATCCATCTCACAAGTCTGTCCCTGTCCGGGCTCTGAAGCAAAAGTTATGCCGTCAAAGGAGAAAGTTATAACTTAAATAAATACAAAACTGTATATTCTGTAATAACAGATTTCATTGTAACAGGATCATAGATTTTGCGTAAGAGCCCGGACAGGGACAGGTGTATATGTTTTTGGATACTTATTTACCTGTCTCGGTACTTAGAGTTAATTAGCTATTAGCAATTAGACTGAGGCATATAAGCTAAAAACTGGTAGCTAATAGCTCTTTGAGCATTACATAACTTTATTTAACTACATAAGAAATTATGATTTTTTAAAAAAGTGCAAGGAATAAAACTTATGACTTTATGAGGGGATTCATATGTTTTATCAGGATTTATTAATGAACTTCTTCCAGGAGATAGATGAAGAGAATTCAATAGTATTTCAGAAGACTATTCCATCACAGAAGGCTGTTTATGCTGAACTTTCTTCTCCTCTCTCCTGGAGACTCACAGAAATACTGGAAAAGGGAAATTTAACAGCTTTGTATAGCCACCAGGTTGAAGCTATAAATGCTATAAAGGAAGGTAAAAATGTTGTTATAGCTACCAGAACTTCAAGTGGTAAGTCTCTCTGTTATAACGTGCCTGTTATCGAAGCTATAGTATCTGATACATCTATAAGAGCCCTTTATATTTTCCCAACAAAAGCCCTTGCCCAGAATCAGGCTAAAAGGTTAGATAAATATAATTATGCTTTTTACTATGGTGATTTTAATTTTGGCATATACGATGGAGATACTCCACAGGATGTAAGACGAAAACTTATGAAAAAGGCTAATATTCTTATTACAACACCCGATATGCTTCATATGGGAATATTACCCAATCATGATAAATGGCAGATTTTTTTTCAACATCTCAGATTTGTTGTTCTGGACGAATTACATACCTATAGAGGTATATTCGGAACTCACGTGGCACATCTCATTCGGCGTCTAAGGAGAATCTGTCATTACTATGGAACTGAACCTCAATTTATAACCTGTTCTGCCACTATAGCAGAACCTTTGTCTTTTGCAAAAAAACTTACTCTTCTGGATTTTGAATTAATTGAACAGAGCGGTGCTCCTTCAGGTGAAAAGACTTTTCTTTTCTGGGATCCTGCCATGAAACAGGAAGAAGGACTCAGAAGGAGTATGAATACAGAAGCAAGCCTTCTTTTTTATCACCTTATATCTTCAAATATACGAACTATTGTATTTACCAGAACCAGGTCGGTAGCAGAAATAATATTGAAAACTACCCGTGATTTATTATCAGGAAGTCATTCCTCTCTGGTTGAAAGGATTACATCCTATAGAGCCGGTTATATTCCTGAACTCAGAAGGAAGATTGAAAAACAGCTTAATACAGGAGAACTTCTGGGTGTTGTTACTACAAGTGCTCTGGAAGTAGGTGTGGATATAGGTACACTGGATGCCTGCGTAATGGTGGGTTTCCCTGGAAATATTATGAGTACCTGGCAACAGGCCGGCAGAGTAGGAAGAAGAACAGGTGCCTCTATAGTTGTAATAATTGCTACAGAAACACCTCATGATCATTACTATCTTCATCATGGAGAAGATTTTTTCAATTCCTGTTATGAATCCTGTGTCCTGGATATAGATAATCCTTATATACTGGATGGTCACCTCAGGTGTGCAGCCTACGAGTTGCCTTTTGAAGAACATGATGAATCTTATTTTGGCAAATTATTACTGCCTTTTGTTAGGGCTTACAATGAAAAGAATTATTTGTTCTATAAAGAAAATAAATTTTACTGGAATATAGAAGATTATTATCCTGCTAAAGACTTTTCCTTAAGAACCGGAGGAGGGGAACTTTATCAGATAGTAAATTCTTCTCCTCCCTGTAATATACTTGGAACTACCCCGGGAAGAAATGTTAAATTTTATTTTCATCCCGGGGCAATATATATTCATCAAGGTGAAAATTATAAAGTTCTTGAATTAGATGAAAGGAAAAAGAAGATTTATGTAATTCCTGATCCTGTGGAATATTATACTTTACCGCAGATTATTTCAGAAGTTGAACCAGTGAAACCTGCAGAGAAAAAATCATATCTAAGAGAATTTTATCTGGGACCTCTGAGAATTAAAGAGAAATGTGTATCTTATAGGGAGATAGAGATTCTTACAGGAAAATATTTAAAAACAGTACCACTGAATATAGAAGATAATCTAATGGATACCTGCGGTTTCTGGTTTGCCATTTCAGAAGAAATACAAAAAATTCTTCGTACAACAGGAATTGACCTGAGTGGTTCACTCCACGGAGCAGGTAATAGTCTAACTTTTATTATTCCTTTATTTACATTATGCAATACAGGCGATATAGGAATTATAGTAAATCTTTTTCATCCAGCCACAGGAAAACCTACTATATTTATTTATGATCGCTTTCCCGGTGGAATAGGTTATTCCTATAAGGGATGTGAACTTTTTCCGTCTCTTATAGAGAAATCCTTTGAAATGATTATGAGGTGTAGATGTGAAAATGGTTGTCCCAGGTGTATGTATTCCTCTAAAAGCCCTTATCCTCAAAATTATTTGAATAAGACAGGGGCATTATTAATACTGGAAGGACTGATGGCGGAAATCAGGGACTGTTCCGGTGAAGTGAAACGTGATACGTGAATGTATTGGCAGAACATTCTTTCGCCCTCATTGAGGAGTAATTATTAATGTGGTAAATACTCATCACCCATTACGCCCATCACCCATTAGGAGGAATTGCTATAAGTAATTGTCTTTTTTGTAAAATGTGTTATAATATAACCAGGGAGTATTTTATCCGGAGGTGTTTATTATGAAATACGGGAAAATTTCTATTCTAATATTAGCTTTTTTTATTTTTACTTTCTCCCTGGCTTATGGTAAACCCGGGATGATTGTTAAAGTTCTGTCACAACAGGAATTGCTTGTAAACATGGGAAGCTGTGATAGCCTTCAAACAGGTGATGACCTTGTGGTTTTCAGGGTTGGTAAACCTATAGCTATCGGTAAAATACAAAAGATTGATGAAACTTCTTCTGTTATAAGGGTTATAAAAAATGAGTCTTCCCATCTTCCTGATGTGGGAGATACTGTAAGAAAAGAGCTTACTTCTACCGGTAATTCATTAGAACTGCCATATATTTCTTCAGACCAGGTGACTAAAGAAAATTCTCAGTCCAATTCTCCTGAACCAAAAGTTAATGTTACTCCACATGAAAATACTGCTGTCCAGAATTATACCCGGGATTACTCGGATAATCCTCTGAATGACTACTATGGAGTATTAGATATGAAGACCAGAGTGGTTACAATTGACCAGGGGAAAAAATCAGAAGAATCCAGTAGTACCCGTGGAGATTTAGGATGGACAGGCGATCTTCTTCTACTAGGGTTAGCTGTATCTTTTGGAGATCCTATTTATGTTCTTTCTACAGCCGGAACTATGTCCGGGGAGTCTCCCATGTATGACAACAGTTATAATTATAATGTACCTACTCAACCTGCTCTTTCTGCTATTAAAGCAGTACTCTGGGATGAGGAATTATGTGCTGCCTACTCCAATTATAATGCCTTCCAGAGAGGAGCAAATAATCAGCAGGAAAAAAATAATCTTTTCCATGAAGAGATGAAAAAACGTTCGGTAAATACTAACCTGGTATTTCAATTAACAATAGATAATACCAATACTTATCCTGTAAAATTAGCTCCCTTTAAATATAAGGTTTATCTTGAGGCCGATGGGAATCGCTGTGATATGGAGAAAAATGACACTGTCTTTGATGGAGATATAAGACCTGGAGGCAAAGTGGATGGATTTATTTATTTTCCAAAGGTATCTGCTAAGAAACTGGAACTTCATATAGAAGAACTATGGGATAGAGATTATACATTGAAATGGGAATTTTAATGCGCAGGGACAGAACACTCTTCTGGCCCTATTTTTTTAAGTAATCCCTTAATTTTCTCATATATTTCTGTCCCGGATCAGAGCGTCCAAAAGCCGGAGGATAACAATCAGGAGAACGGCTGTCTCCATAGTCTGTATAATATTCTCTTACAGTCTTATTTTTACTGTATTTACCTTCTGCCACTTCATAATGCCCCCAGATATTCTCTAGAGGGATATAAAAATATTCTTTTAAGAATTTAACCAGTTTAAAACTGGCTGACAGGGTTTTTTGATTACTCAGCAGTTCATCTTCATTTCTGGCAGCTATCTCTATTGATATGGCTACCTGGTTAACTCCATAGGCACCACGACATCGCCAGTTACAGGGTAAAGTCTGATATATAGTGCCATCACTGTCGATAATATAATGAACAGATAAATGACCGAATATAGTTCCCACATCGCCATCATCATAATAATCTCCGTTATAAAAAGTATTGTATGCAGATTCCATAGAAGAGCTTCCTGTATAGTGCATAACAATAGCTTTTGGTTTTAGTTCCAGGGAACTGTCATGATAATGTCGTTGAAAATAATCTGTATATTCTTTTGTCCATTTTTCATAAGGAAGAAGTTTTTGAATGATTTTTGGTCTTAATCTTTCAACTTCCTTATCTGTTAGAGGTTTACTGAGGACTTCTTTAACAATAAAAATAGAAAAAAGTGCTATAATAATAAAAATAGATTTGAATATTTTACTATTCCTGTTTAACACTGACATCATCTATTTTCCATCCATTTTCCCAGACTAAATATGCCTTTCCTCTGTAATAGGCTTTAGTGAGTTTTCCTTTAGAATTATAATCCTCCGAATAGGTTCTGATTTTTATAACAGCCTCATATTCATTATCGGACTCTATATATGTAGCACTTATCAGTTCGATATATTTATTGCTACTCCAGTTATTATAAAACCAGTTATAAGAATGTTCTGATCTGTATGTGCCACTTCTGAGGTAATAGGCTGTTTTAAATTCCCTGTTTGCTATAGCTTCATAAAATTCTCTTACAACTGCTACAGGATCATTTTCTCCGGATGAAGCTACTTCTTTTTGTGTGACCTGGGAAGCCATAGCAGAGATAGATGTGAGGAAAATAAAGACAACTAAGAGGATTACAGAAATTTTTAAGAGTTTTTTTTGCATTTAAAAGACCTCCTTAATAAATTTATAGTTTATTCTTTATATTTATATTATAATCCTTCTTTTTTTACTCCATCAGAGTTTTTTAATAAGATTGGCAACTACAGAAGAGCCTTCATAAAGACTATGATCTGTTACTGGAATTTCAGTATCTTCAAGAGCCAGGAGTATAGACTCCCTTATGCTATTACTGTCAGTAAAGACATATTTTTCATTCCTGGCTCTTATATATTGTTCATCAATCTTTCTTGTAAAAGTTGTTACTATTCTTTTTTTACCGGCCATAGAAATTTCTCTGTAAGTATTATAACCGCATCCGGATATTACAATATCCACTGGAGTTAAAAGTTCTACCAGAGGAAAATAATTTATATGATATGGTGCAAGACAGGGATCCTTTACTGATTCTAAAGAGGCGAACCTTGCTATGAGGTTTTCTGATTTTAAGCTGGATATAACATTTCCTGCCATATGAAAAAGTCTTTCTCCTTCATAGGGGTAACCGCTGTGAATTACAAGGATAATCTTTTTATTAGAAGAAAATACCCTCAGATAGGGAAGAGCTTCTCTCACAGGTTTTAATTCATTGAATGTTCGACAGATTATATAACCGCTCCAGATAAAATCCTTTTTACCTTCAAGAGAAGTACGTTCTCCATCACCTTTAATGTTGGGAATTATAATTAGATCATAACAGGAGAGATCGGGGTGGCTTTCCTCATCATTTCGTTTTCTGAAAATGAAAATTTTCTTTAAAGATTTCTTCAGGAGATATTCTTCAAGTTCTCCGTAATAACCATAATAAAATGTATCTACTATAAGAAGGTGAGGTTTTATAAAATTAATTATACTCTTTATAATTAAAGAATTTTTCAGCCCTGATCTTTCCTCAGGTATTTTAAAGATATTTATGGCAGAAGCATTCAGGATATGCACATAGGGAGAACTTGTGAGCATAAAAAGCTCTTTATTACCTTTTAATTCTCTCAGGATGGAGTAGCCTCTGACCAGGTGTCCGACTCCCCCGCCGGGAGCATAATAAAGTACTCTCATATATTATATTACTTCTGTTTTTTGATGTTGTACTCCTTTATTCTGAATTTAATTATAAATATAAATTTCTGGAACTTGCAATAGGAAGTTTAAATATGTATAATAATCTCTATATGTCTTAAAAAGACATGATTTTTATAATCAGGAAGGAAGATAATTAATGAAACTTGAGTATGACTTAAAAAAACTTTATATGGATGCCCTTGCACCACAACCCGGTGAAAAGGTATTCTTTATAAACGATTTTCCAAAGGATGAGACTAAAATTAATGAAGGTTACAGACACAGAGCAGAAATGACACTTATATGGTATAAGGAAATGGTGGATCTTGCAAAAGAGATAGATTTTGATGTATCCCCTGTAATAACAATTGATCTTCGTAATCCTGCAGCAGGTAAATTCGATGCTGACGGTTATATTGATGGAAATCCGGTAGATATTACAAAAATTATGGATTCCTGGGGAGAAAAAGATATTATTATTGCCATTACAGGCCCTTCTATTACAGGAGAACTTGTTCGACGTCTTCCTCAGAATTTTCGTTTTGCTTCTGCTCCCAATGTAACCATAGATTTCGAAGGTTTTAAGGCTGACTATTCGAAAATTCCCCTTCGTTTTGAAATACTTACCAGTAAAATGGGAAAGGCAAAAGCTGTGGAAATGACCTTCAGATATGAAGGACAGACCTGGAAATGTACCTTTGATTTACGGGGTCAGCGCTATCAGTTCCGAGAAAATGGTGCTGCCCACAGACCGGGACAGTTTATAAATCTTCCTTCAGGCTGTGCAAATATTCCGCCTTATACAGGTGTTGAAGGTGATAGAAGAGGGAAAAGTCAGACAGAAGGTGAGATACCTGCTTTAATTGATGATGAGTTAGTCGTATTTAAGATTAAAGAAAATCGTATAGTTGAAATCACAGGAGAAGGTGAAACGGTAGATAATGAAAGACAACATATATTAGATCCGGCTCATCCTGAAAGAGCTGTTGTGACTAAACTCGGGCTGGGAGTTAATGATGAAAGTCGTTGCAATGGAACTCATGTGGGTGATGAAAAAACTATGGGTATGCACTGGGGTTATGGTCCTGCAAAACACTTCCCTGATACTATATGGGCAGAACATCCCATTGCCATGGATATGGATTTTGTTTATCCTGATAATACGAGAGAACCCATATTCAGGAATAATTTTTATGCAAGAAATCTGGGAGAGAATTTTTAATTAATGAGAGGTGAGACGTGAGATGTGAGATGTGAGATGTGAGATGTGAGACGTAATTTATATATTACTCTTCACTTCTCACTTCTCACTCTTCACTGTTCGCATTATTATGTATACATATAACTGGACGAAAGAAGATCAAAAATTACAGAATAAAAAACTGGAAGAAGTAATAGAAATAATTAAAGAAAAAACCAGGAAGCAAATCTCTACCCTGGCTATCTTTGATCTTGACGGAACTCTTTTTGATAATCGTACAAGAACCATTTTTATTCTCCGGGAAATTTCTGAACAGTTTGACAGGGAACTTCCTGAGTTATCAGAGGCTATGGATAAATTTCATGAACTTTCAGTCGTAGAATACAACCCTGTCGGTACCCTTAAAAGAATTGGTGTCAGAAGCGAAGAGGAAATAGCTTTTATTGAAAAAGAATGGGCAAAACGCTTTTTCTCCGATGAATACCAGAAATTCGATTTTCCAATGAGTGGAGGGAAATCCTATGTAACCCGTGTTCATGAAGCAGGTGCTACAGTTATATACCTTACAGGAAGAGATGTGGGAAGAATGCTTGTGGGAACTACTGATTGTCTTCGTCTTTACGGTTTCCCCGTTGGTATAGTCGGTACTATGATCCTGGTTAAAGAAGATGTGGCGGTAGAAGATGAGATATTTAAAGTTGAAGTAGTAGATTATCTGAAAAGACTCGGTTCAGTAGTGGCAGTTTTTGAGAACGAACCACTTAACAGTAATCTCCTTCATAAGGCTTTTCCTGAAGCTCTCTCTTTTCTGGTTATGACACAACATAGACCCGATTCCCCTGAAGCAGTAAGCGAAATATTTAAGATAAAGGATTTTAAGATAAGGTAGGTATAAGGAGTGAGATGTTTTCACATCTCACAATTAATAATTATATAATTGTTCTCCCGGATAGCTCTCTTATTACCTTTGCGGCTTCCAGTCGGACATTTTCATCTTTGTCTTCAAGAACTCCATCCAGATATTTAAATATCTTTTTCAGATTATTCTTTTTTGAAAGAGAAGAAAGTGTTTTAATACCTTCACACCTTACCAGAGGATTTGAATCTTTTAGAAGTCTTTCTATATCTTTAGTAATATGAGCGTAATCTGCAAGTGTTTCAAGTATTAGAATAGAATCGATTATGGATACTTTTTCTTTCACAAGTTTTTGCAGAACCTTTCGAATCTGTCCTGTGTTAAGAAGATGAGGATAAATTTTCTGTACTACTGAAGGAAGAGTCTTTTTAACTGTTTCAAGAATGAAAGATACTTCCCGACGTCCCAGTAGTTCCGGGGCATAACTGCGTATGACTTCAGTAATCTGTGTGGCTATAACACTGACACCTTCAAAAATCATAGAACCAGCTTTTTCTGCTTGATATTAAAAAACTTCAGTGGACAATTATTAAATAATATGATATTATAACTGATTGTAAAATTGCAGGAAAGAAAGGTGTATCCTATGAAGAAATTTAATATATCTATTCTTCTATTTATGTGTTTAGTTATCTGTCTGTTTAATACTCATACCACACCAGGTCCAACAATATCTCCAACCACTGTTTCTCAGGTAACACCATGGGCCAGTCCTTTCCCGAGTTCTATAGCAGAACCAGATATGGCATTAAGCCCTGTTTTTACCCCTGTAGTAATAGAGGAAAGTTCTTTAAATATAAAGAAACTTATGACACTGGCTCAGGAAAATGGTAAAACAGATGAGGAAAAATATGGTAATTATGTATATGCCATTGGCATTTATGCCAGTATGTTACTTGTTGACCTTTCTGATAACCTTGAACCTTTTAAAGGTTATATGTCTCCAGAGGGTACGCCTGCAGCAGAAACCCCTTCTCCTGTGACTCCTCTGGCACAGTCAACTGATACAGTAGTAACTGGAACCAAGTCTCCTGTTGTAACAACTGACCCAAATACTCTTATGCCTTCAATGGAAGATATTTCAAATCTGAAGAGTAATCTGCTAAAAGATAAGAAAATTATTGAAAATATAAAGTCAAGTTTTATAGATCTTAAAGTTCCCCAGGGTTATGATGAAATTCATAAAAATCTGATTACTACTTATGATAAATTGCTGGAAGGTATTGGAAGTACATATAATTGTGTGGCAAATGAAGATTTTAAAAATCTTAAAACTTCTCTTGAAATTATTGATGGTGCTGGTTCTATTATGAGGGATACTGTAATGGGACTTGATGAAAAAGGTTATCATCCTTCGCCTGAATACAATGATCTTGTAAACAAAAAATTCAAGTTTAGTGAGTAGAGGCAACCCCCTGTGGTTGCCCTGCAGGAGGTGTTCACTCACAGGGGGTACAGGGGCAGGCAGGTACCTGCCCCTACTTATGTGCTCCTGTTCCTTTTATTTCTTTAGCTGTTTTCTTATATTCAGCAAACATAGCTGATAGTTCATAAACCTCATCTTTGATTTCCTGTTCCTTCAGGGTAATAAAATTTCCTTCATACATAAGAACTTCTCCGTTCGCTATAACATAACGAACTTCATTTCCATTTGAAGCCCATATAAGATTTTCTACCAGATTATCCTCCCTGGTAGGAGTCAGATTGGGAACAGTAAGATCAAGGAAGATTAAATCGGCATCTTTACCTTCTTCAAGACTCCCTGTATTTAATCTCAGGAATTTTGCCGGTTCTACTGTTATCATCTCCAGAAGCTTCTGGGAAGGTAAAAGATGTGCATTCTGATGTAAAGCTTTCTGATACTGAGAGGCAAGTTTTGCCGCCATAAGCATATTTTGATTATCAGCACTTCCAGAACCATCTGTAGATATGACTACAGGAATTCCCATTTCCATCATTTTTATAATAGGAGGCATACCGGAACCGAGAATTGTATTGGCAAGAGGATTATGAACAATTTTGGTTCCTGTATTCCTCAGGATCTCAAGATCTTTATCTGTACAGTTTACCTGATGGGCCAGAATTGTGTTCTCATCCAGAAAATCTATAGAGTAGGCATATTCTACAGGTGTCTGGCCATAGGTTTCTCTAAACCATCTGGTAGTATTGGGTTCCTCTGATGAATGCATATGGATAAGTGTATTATTAAGTCTGGCCCATTTTTTCAGTGCTTTAAGCTGTTCAGGACCATTGGAGAAATCCTGATCGGGGCCGGGTATTATCCATGTTCTTTCAACAGAGCCGAAATGCTTTATGTATTCATCCATTCTTTTTACACTTATCTCAGGTGTATCAAGTATTCGTTCATCATAATTTCTGTCCTGTCCACCAACTGCTATTATCATCTTTGTTCCAGCTTTTATATTTGCATCAACTATTTCCTTTACCCTGTATTTATTATGGTTACAGTGATGAACCATAGAGGTGGTTATGCCGTAGTATATATCATCAAGTCTGGCTTTAATATAAGTTATATAATTAGGAGATTTTCCGAATTTCTTTTCCAGAATCTGTCGTTCTTCATTCATAAAACCTGTAAAAAGATTTACCGCGTGATCGAGCCATTCGGTAAGAGGCTCATCTTTAGCCAGACCGATCAAGGGAGATTCATGATCATGACCGTGAGCTTTTACAAAGCCTGGCATTACAACGCCGGACAGTATTGGTATATCGCTTAAATTAAAATTCTCCTCCTTTGTACAGCCTATTATCTGAAGGTCTCCTCCATATTCTTTTATAATCCTTTCACCGATTTCTTCACTATATCTTCCCACTTCTTTTATAAGATTTCTTTCTGTCAGGACATATCCATCTTTTATTCTCTTATCTCTTCCAATTTTATCACTTATAGGAAGTAAAAATCTGCTTCTTATTAATTTGTATTTTTCTTTTTTCATTACAAATCCACCTTTCTGAGCTTTTTAACAATAAGCTCAAAAGATCTTTTTAAGTTCTTTTGAGCTTATTATTTTTTTATAATTTTTTTTAAACGCAACCTTCGCTTTTTGCCCTGTGGTAATGGCGATTACCTGCTGCCATATCATCTATTATAGAGCGAACTAAATCGCGCCCATTGCTACTATTAAACAATCTAATAAATTTATCCAGCGAATCATGGAAACTATTATTTTCTGTAGGTACATAAGAAGGAGATGGAAAATCTCTTATTTGTCTTAATAAACCTGATTCTACAAAATCATTTAGAGCTTCTTTTACCTGCTCTTCCTTTCTCCCGATAGCCTGCGCGATTAGAAAAGGATTATATACACTGGTAGGATTATAGTAAAAATACTCCAAAATTTCACTCTTGACTGAAGAATTAGCAATCTGTGCGATAAAATCTCTCAAATCACTGCCTATTACAAAATCTCTTTTGTTACCAAGAGTTAACCTCGCGCTCATTATTACTCCTCCTGCTGGTCTATTATTTTGTTAATTTCTTAAATAAGAACTATCACTCTCCTTTCTGATTTGTCTTTTTTATAAGTTTAAGGTTATTTTTTTATTATATCATGGGAAATAACACAGGGCAAGCCTTATAATATTTATTTTTTATAGCTATCAGATTCTTATGCCTTAAATTGTCTGCTGAAAGCTTTAAACGCAATTTCTATAAAAGCTGACTGCTGAGTACTATTTATTTCTTACGTCTGTCCATTAAAGAAATTACTTTATCTCCAATATTTTTATTTAAAGCTTCCTCTTCTTCTTTTTCCCTTTTTACTTCCAGGGATATTACTTTTCCCTCTGTATTTAAATGATCTGCATCATCTATATGATCTTTATTGTATGGAGATACAACTTTCTCCAGTCTTATTGGTATTCCCCCCATAGTAAATCCTTTTCCATTTATCTGGCTATCTTCCAGGATCCAGGCAATCATTCTTGGAGGTATAGAAAGAACCATAATATGTACATGCCACCATCCTGGTTTTATATCTGCTGTTATATCTTCAATTCTACCGAAGAAAGCAGGGTTTTCTTCTATATATACTAAAATTAAATCATTTATTGTCGTTGTCATTATTTTTACTTCCTAATCTATCAATTTATAGCTTTCAGCTATCAGCCATAAGCTTTCAGATTCCTTAAGTTGGTTGTTGATAACTGACTGATAATAGCGTTACATTATTTACTATAATACATTTTGGGGATAAAGGCAATTAGCAAATAAAAATTCAAGGAAATTTTTACAGCAGGATATTGAACCTCAATTCAGCGGATTTCATGATCTGATGAAGTTTAGAGTCAGAGAACTACTTTAGGAGAGTTTTTATTCACGATTGAACCATGCCATATTCAGGAAGGATAATTATTCGAATCCTTCCAGTAAAGATTTTACCCTTCTGGCAATAGCAATACATGATGTAAGCCCCGGTGAGTCAATTCCTATAAGGTTAATGAGACCTTCATAATCGCCCTTTTCTGCCTTAATAATAAAATCTTTCACACCATCTCCAGGCCCCTGAAGTTTGGGACGAATTCCCGCCATATCAGGTGATAAATCTTCTTTTTTTATAAAAGGAAGAAAGGCTTTAGTACTTTCGTAAAATATATCTAAATGTTCCCAATCAACACTGTAATCAATATGATCCACATAAAGGGCATTGGGACCGAGCTTAAATCCCCCGGCGAGATCAGTTACCGTATGTATTCCCAGACTGATCATATCATGATGTGGTGAAGGATAAACAAGCCCTTTAATAAATCTTCTTTTACCGTTTCCAACTGCAAAATATTCACCTTTACAGAAATATACCCTGTAATTTAACCCTGCTATTTTTGCTACTTCAGCACTGCCAAGTCCTGCAGCATTTATAACTATTCTGCTGAAGATCTGAAATGTTTCTCCCTCAGGTTCCAGAACCTCACAGATCCATCCATCCTGTTCTTTATATAAGCCTGTTAAAGGGGTATTGTAGCTTATCAGAACGTCGTTTTTCTCTGCTATGGCCAGAAAATAAAGCATAAGACCATGACTATCTATAACACCGGTTGAAGGGGAATAGATGGCACAGGGTGTATTTATAAAGGGTTCGATTTTTTTAATATCCCCCGGTTCCAGGAATTGTAAGTCAGTAACACCGTTTCGTTCTGCTTTGATTTTTAAATTTTCCAGGGAAGGAATTTCTTCTTCTGTAACTGCTATAATAAGTTTTCCACATTTTTTATGGGCAATTTCGTGCTTTTTGCAGAGTTCATAAAGAAGTTCTCTTCCTTTTACACATAACTCTGCCTTGAGACTGTTTTCAGGATAATAGATTCCAGCGTGTATTACCTCACTATTACGACTTGAAGTTTCCTGTCCGAATTTTTTATTTCTTTCAAGGAGTAATATAGAGCGATTTTTACCTGCCAGTTCTGCTGCTATAGCAAGACCAATAGCTCCTGCTCCTATTATAGTAATATCAAATTTTTCCATAAAAATTATTCTTTCTGTAAATAATTTTGTAAAGATTAACCTGGTACGGTAACGGATAAGCTGGTATCCCTATGGAGATCCTGTCCCTGTCCGGGCTCTTACGCAAAATTTATGATCCTGTTACAATAAAATCTGTTATTACAGAATATACAGTTATAACTTTCTCCTTTGACGGCATATCTTTTTTTATCTCATATAAAATACCATAATTGTTTTATCATTTTAATATAACAATGTTAAAATATTGTTAACATTAAAGATTAAACTATAAACTTCTCTTTCCACTGTTAAATCTTTACAGGAATTTTACTATTTTATTCCCGCAGGAAGGACATACATTCCATTGCGGTTCCAGAGAATTACCACACATTATACAGAATTTGACTGCAGATTTTTTAACTTCCTGAGGTATATCAGGAATTTTCTCTGTTTGTATACTTTCAGGTTTAGAAGGTTCCACTGGTTTTATCTCTACAACGGATGGTTTATCTGTTTTTTCTATAAATTGTTTTTCCCTTTGTTGAAGCGGTTCTTCAAAGGTCTGGTGTGGTTTCTGTGTTATGGAAATAATCTCCTGTTGTTCAGTGATTTCAGGCTGTATTTCAAGCGATTCTAATTGTGTGGGAATAATCTCCGGTTCTGCAGTTATTTCATGTGGTATTACATCCTGTATAAGAGGCAAAGTGCAATCCTCTGTTTTTTCAGGAACTTTTTTTTGATTTTCCATAATAAAATCAGTCTCTTCAGATGTTAAAGATTCTTCTATTTTAGTTTTAATTTGTTCAGGTTCAATGTGTTCAACAATAATAGGAATTAATGGTTTTTCTACCTTCTCAGTTACCTCTTTAGTACAGGATGGACATATACGCCATCCTGGTTCCAGCTGGAATTTGCAATGTTCACAGTAAATTTTTTCAGGTTCTTTTTTTTCTAAATTTGTCATACATCTGGGGCATAAGTTCCAGTTAGATTCTATAGCTAAATTACAGGTAGGGCATGTTAATTTTATTTCCTCTTCTATTTTTGTTCCGCATTTGCCACATATTTTCCAGTCTGGTTTTAACTGATAATTACATTTTTTACATTTCCTTGTTTTATCTTCTTTATTGAAGAAGGATGACCAGAGGGATTTTTTTACGGCCAGATCTTCTGCTTTACCTCCACATTGAGGGCAGAATGTACAGGCTGCTCCAAAGGTAGCTTTACATTTACTGCATGTAAGCTGTCCTGATGCATTTGCTTCTTCAATGGTGAGATAAGTACCTGATAATATATCTTTATATTGTTCGGACTTACTCCATTCAATAATTTCTTTTGCTCTTACTATGGGGTATGGATGGGTCATACCTACAGTCTGTAATAATTTCATAGCACGCCAGAGAAGTTTTTCATCCATATCTTCATAATGAGATGCCTGTTCCAGAAGTTCCTCCATATTTATTTCTGAAAGATACTTTGTAGAACCACCGCCAAGTTTTGCAAGAGCACTTGCGGCTACATCAGAATTCTGAACTACAAGTAATCCTCCTCTATCGCATGAAAGTTCAGCTTTTCTTGACCATGTGAGAAGACTCAACATAAGCCCTGTAACTGCTATCTGGCTTATAGCTGCACTTACAAAGTTAGACATTAAGACTGTAGCCCATTCAGCCAGGATAGTAGCCATACTTTTATAGAGCATATGTTCACATTTTATATGGCTTAACTCATGTCCTATGATAAACATGAGTTCATCTTCAGTCATAAGGTCTAAAAGGCCTGAATAAACTGTTACTGTATATTCATGCATTCCAAAGGCAAAGGCATTTATTTGATAAGCACTGTCGGCATAAAGGGTTGGCAATTCTTTAATTGCCAGTATATCTGCTGCTTCCCTGAACATATTGTAAAGCTTTGGAGCCTGTTTTGGACTGATTTTGATATTGTCTGAAAGGCTTGTAATAAGAAAAGCTTTTTCACTGAAAAATTCACTGAGTTTCTTCATAACGGCAGGAAGGACAGGTACTTTCTTAATTGATTCAAGAGCTATCCTGTCTGCCGGATGTTGAAAAGCAAGATGACTTATATTAGAAAAGATTTTTTTAGTGTTTTCTTCTGGCATGATTTTATCTCCCTTTTATTAAGAAACCCCCCTGATGGCAGGGGGGTATTTATTGTTAATTAGATAATTTATTTATATAGGAATAGGCTGGTTTGGACGATGATGTCTGCCGCCACCGCCGCTAGAAGCCGGATGATGATGTGGTGGTGGAGGAGGTGGTGGTTGATGATGATGTGGTGGTGGAGGAGGTGGTGGATGATGATGTGGTGGTGCTGGTGCCGGTGGTTGATGTGGATTTTGGGATCCATATGTTGGCGTTGTTATTGATGGTAATGGTGGTAGTTTTGGCATTAGTCCGGGTGTTTGCCCTGTTGACGATAGACCCTGCTGCTGTAGTGCATTCTGTAGTTGTTGTTCCAATGCCTGTAGTTGCTGTTCCATTTGTTGTATCTGCTGTTGTAGTGTATTTTGCTGTTGTGGTGATTGAATATCCATCGGTTGCTTTCGCAGTTTTTGCAGTTTTTGTTGTAGTTTCTGCAATTGTTCCTGTAATTCCTGCATTTGTTTTTGCATTTGCTGTATTTGCTGTTGTTGTGTATTCTGCATCTGTTGCTGTTGTAAAAGTTGCAATTGTCTTTGTAGTTTCATTAGTTTACGTTCTAGTTTCTGCATCATCTGTTGTTGTATATCCTGCGGTTGCTGTGTATTCTGCAGTTGTTGTGTATACTGCTGTTGTTGCAACTGTTTAAGTCTTAAAGTAAGTTGTCCTAATAATTGCAGGAGTTGTTGCATTTGCATAAAAGGCATCATACTACCCATACCTGAAGAACCATCCATACCGTTTGTATATGGATTTTGCATCCCCATACCATTCATATATGGGTTCATCATACCCATGCCCATCCCCATACCATTTGTATATGGGTTCATCATACCCATGCCCATTCCCATACCATTCATCCCCATACTCATACCCATACCAAATGGACTCATCCCCATAC
>JAKJGF010000056.1 GCA_022704525.1 Bacillota bacterium
CTTTATTACTTCACATCTTTACCGCATCTGAAACCACGGAAGGCACTTTTATTTTCAGGAAAACCCCAGTTTCGAAATGAACATGTACATTTATCTTTTGTTTCAGAGTAAGAACCTCCTCTTATTACTCGTTTATCTCCTTCCTCACTGATATAAGGTCCCTCATAAGGATAAGGATAATACCAGTCAGATGTCCATTCCCATACATTTCCGACAGTATCAAGGACACCATATATACTGTCTCCTCTGGAGTATTGATGTACTTCTGTAGTTCTGCCGGGTCCGCTTTCTCTGGAATTTAGCTTTGTATCATCCCATAAATTTCCCCATGGCCAGTTTCTACCATCACCTCCACGGGAAGCTTTTTCCCATTCGGCTTCAGTGAGAAGTCGTTTCTTTGCCCATGTGGCATAAGTATCTGCATCATACCATGTAATATTGACTACAGGATGATGTTCTTTGTCTTTAGTAAAGTATTTCTCCCAGTCACCTTCACTTTTATAAGAGTTTTCCTGAACAAAAATTTTGTACTGTTCATTTGTAACAGGTGTTATATCAATATAATATGCATTCAGATAAACTCTGTGCTGTCCTTTTTTATTTGTTTCAAAGAGTTTTTTTCTATTTTCATCATATTCACAACCACTATCACCCATCCAGAAATAACCGGAAGGTATTAATACCATTTCTGTTGAACTCGGATGAATATCTAAATGCAAATCTGATTTTAGAATAGAAGACACTATTTTTTTTGTTTTTTCACTTTTACTAATTATAGTAATTTTATCTTTTTTATTATTCCTTTCTTTTTTAATTGTTTCTTTTTTGTTTTCAGTTTCTTCTTCTTCTTTAAGTGGTGTAAGAATTTTAGTTGCTTTCCGGGGTTTTGCCTTCTGTTCTGATATGGAATCTGGTTTCGTTATATCAATCTTTTCTTTAGGACCTGATATGTTTTCTTTATTTAAAAAATTCTTTATATCTTTTATCATTTCACTGGCTTTAGAATATCTATCTTTTATATCCGGTTGAGTTGCCTTTGTAATTATTGCTTCCAATTCTTTGTGGGCTTCTGGAACAAAGTTAGTTAAAGGTTCTGAGTGAAAAGACATTGGTTCAGGTGCTACTCCG
This sequence comes from Bacillota bacterium, assembly GCA_022704525.1. Classification (GTDB taxonomy): domain Bacteria; phylum Vulcanimicrobiota; class SpSt-956; order SpSt-956; family JAKJGF01; genus JAKJGF01. Next base: position 1,129 of record JAKJGF010000056.1, read on the forward strand.
GTAATAAGATGATGCATAGTCCTTCCGAGAGCATATATATCACTTGCTGGTTCTACCATACCTTTAAACTGTTCTATAGGACTGTACTGAGGAGTACCTATCCTGGTTTTTTTCTCTTCTTCTATTTGAATAGTTCTCGCTATTCCAAAATCTATAAGCATAGCTCTCTGATCTCTTGTTCTAATAACGATATTTGCAGGTTTTAAATCTCTGTATACTATAGGAGGATTTTGATTGTGAAGATAATCCAGTACATCAAGAATCTGAAGACCATATTGAATTGCCTCTGCTATAGAAAGTTTATTTCGCTCTTTTAAGACAGTATCAAGATCTTTTCCATCTATAAGCTCCATAACGAGATAATATCGTCCTTTTTCAATAAAAAGGTCTGTAACTCTTGGTAGATTGGGATGGATAAGATTTGCAAGTAAATTTCCTTCTTCGTTAAATCTTTTTATAGTATAATCCTCTTGCTCAGTATTTATAGAATCAGCAATTAATTCTTTTACAGCACATAATTCAAGCATTCTATGATCCCTTGCTTTATATACAGCTCCCATTCCTCCTGCTTTTATAAGATTTATGATTTCGTATCTATTAACCAGTATAGATCCTGTTGACAGGGGGCCGCTGAAGGTTATTTGAATAAAACTATGACCGCATACAGAACAAAACCTGGCTGAAGGTCTATTAGGATTTTTACATTTAGGACAAAATTTTACAGAGGTTTGAGCCTTATTTCCAATAGTAAAACAGCAGTTTTTACAGAAATTAGCATCCATTCTATTTTCATTGCCACAATTTGGACAGATTGCTATTTCATCCACGTTGTTACCTCTCTTTAACTATTTATTTTTATTCTATTGTTACAGAGGAAATTCCTTTCTATTTTTTATTTATTATAAAAATGTGAATTTATTAAATTATATGTTTTACAGAGGCTTTCAAGGTGCTGATTTTTTAATCCAAGATTTCTGGAAGTATAGCCGGCCTGCATTAATTTTAGTGCAATAGTAGAAGAAGAATTTGCATGATCTATTAAATCCAGAACTTCATCTATATCGTTTCCTATGCCTATTACGCCATGATTGGCCCAGATTACCAATCTATAACCATCTCTAAAAGCCTTTACTGTTTTCTCTGCAAGTGTTTTACTTCCCGGTAATTCGTAATCAAGAAAGGCTATTCCTTCAGGAATATTTACTATTGTTTCCGGCTGCATTCTCCATAGAAGTTCAGAAAATCTTTCAGTAGATTGATATTCAGGTATGATGGAAAGAGCTATCATATTGAGTGGTTGAGTATGCATAACAACTGATATGGGTTTACCCATTTCTTTCCTTATATTATAAGCACCCAGATGGGAGTTAAATTCTGAAGTTGGAAATTTTCCAATTTTACATCCCCAGACAATTTTATATGTTTCACCTGAAGGATCAATTTGAACGATACACAGGTTTTCTTCAGGTGACCTCAGGATATCCCTCATTCTTCTCCCTGAAGCAGTAACCATAAAATAATCTCCTCCCAGGTGTGGATAAGAGAACTTTTTATGTGATATTCTACAGGAGATTTCCTCTTTAGATTCTTTAAATTCCGGAAGATAAACACTTATATTTCCGGCATTTCCTCCTGCCCATCCTCTTTCCCAGAAATAATTGGCAACCCTGCCTGTATTATCAATAATTTGTTGTATATCCAGATTTAAGTCAAAGTAACTCATTAAGAGCCCCCTTTTTTTAGTTTAAAGTTGAGGGTTTAACAACTAACTCTCAACTTTAAACCTTAGAGTCTAAACTTTTTTCACCCTTCACCATATATAAACTCTTGGAACCTGCCAGTTAATTCTTGTTACTATTTCATAATTGATTGTTCCGACTTTATCTGCCATATCTTCTGCTGTTATCTCCTGGTCTCCTTGTTTACCTATGAGGACAACTTCATCACCTGCTGATACATCAGGAATATCAGTAATATCTACTATGGTAAGATTCATACATATTCTTCCTATTATTGATGCTTTTTTTCCTCTTATAAGAACTTCTCCGCAATTTGAAAGTTTCCTGTCAATACCTTCTGCATAACCTGCCGGAAGTATCGCTACTTTAGTTAATCTTCTGGTTTCATAAGTACATCCGTAACCGATACAGTTACCCGGTGGTATTTCTTTTACCTGTACTACTGTTGTTTTAAACTGCATAACAGGACGGAGAAAATAGGCCAGTAAATTAACACCCCTGGATTGTATTTCTTTATCTGAGAGGATTTCTAATAAATTTTGACCTTTTGCTATCATAAGGATTTTGGTTTCTTCTGCTGGCCAGAGGCCATAGAGTGAAATTCCTATTCTTGCAATGTCAAATCTTGTTTCCGGTAGTAACATAGCTGCTGCACTTCCTGCCATATGTTTTATGGGGATATGTATTCCTTTATTTTCAAGGTTTTCTAATAGTTTATTAAACCTTATAAGCTGTCTCAAGGTATAGGATTGATCAATACCTTCTGCATCGGCAAGATGTGTATAAAGGCCTTCCACTCTGAGACCGGGTAATTTTAAAAGTTCTTCTATAAATTTCGGTGCTTTTTCATGATTTACGCTGAGCCTGCCAAGACCGGTGTCCACTTTAATATGAACCGGCACCTGAAGGTTTTTTTTCATAGCTTTATGAGAAATTTCTTTTGCAAAAGATATATCATATAATATTAAGGTTGCTTTATTCTCTATGGCCGCTTCGATTTCGTCTGAAGCAATGGGCCCTAAAACAAGGACTGGTTTTGTTATATCATTCTGTCTCAGTTCGGTAACTTCCGACATATTGATTACACCAAAGCCGAATATATTATTATATACAGAATTGTTATTTTCATCAACTATGGTCTTGCAAATGGGTATAAGACCATGTCCATAGGCATTGCTCTTTAGAACCGGGAGAAGTCTGGTGTTCTGACCAACTATTTTGTTTATCTGGTTTATATTATAAATTAGATTAGAAAGATTTATTTCTACTCTTGTTAAAGCCATTTTGCACCTTACGCATTAGCAGGTTATTAAGTATAGATTGATAACTATATTGTTAATTTTAGCCAAGACAATTGTGAATGTCAAGAAAAATAATTCTGTGAAGATATAATTTAGTACTACAACAATTTTTTATAAACTTTACTTTACCTCTATTTTAAGGTAGTATTATATAAATAATAAAGAAAGGTTTTAATATGCCAATAAAAGATAAAGATAAAAAAGAATTACTGGACTACTATGAAAAAAAGAAAATCAGTATAAAAGAGAGGCTGAAAGACTTTGAAGAAGTTTATAAAAAAGGAGATGATATTGACATATTTCTGGAACTCGTTTTTTGTATTTTTACTGCAGGTGCCAGTGCCAGAATGGGTTTACGCTGTGTTGATGTAATAAAAGATATGGTAATGAAAGCTTCTCAGGAAGAACTTTTAGAGAAATTGAGGGGAAAGCATCTTTATCCTGATGCAAGGGCAGGTTATATAGTTCATACAAGGAAATATTTAATAGATTCTATAAATTTTAAATTAAAAGAAAAGATAAATTCATTTAAAGATAGCTTTGAGAGAAGGGATTTTTTTGCTGCCAATCCCGGTATAAAGGGACTGGGTTATAAAGAAGGAAGTCATTTTTTGCGTAATATCGGTTTTAAAGGTTATGCCATACTGGATAAACACATAATCAGAAGTCTCTGTGAATTCGGGTATCTGGATAATCCAAAACCACCTTCTACAAAGAAAAAGTATCTTCTTATTGAAGAAATTTTGAAGCAATTTGCAATAGATATTGGTGTGGATTTTGATGAATTAGATGTTCTTCTCTGGAGCAGGAAGACGGGAGAGATATTAAAGTGATATGAGTGGCTTATTACTTTACAATGGAAAAATTTATACACCTGATGGGAAGAATAAATTTTCTTCTGCACTTTACTGCTGGAATGACAGAATAGTAAATGTGGGAGAAGAAAAAGATATTTCTTTTTTTTCTCAAAGAGGTGGGAGAGAAATTAATTTGAAAGGCAGTCTGGTTTTGCCGGGATTTACAGATTGCCATACTCATTTTACCGAATATGCTGTTAATAAATATTATAAATACAGGCTGAATATCCATGAGAGTATTACTTTTGAAGAATTAATGGAATTGATAAATGAAAAAGCCGGAATAGCCCCTTCCGGTGAGTGGATTACCGGATGGGGATGGAATAAAAATAGATGGAATAATATTTTACCTCATAAGAAGTATTTAGATGAGATTTCATCGAGACATCCTGTAGCCCTTGACAGTAAAGATGGTCATACCCTCTGGTGTAACAGTATGGCTCTAAAAATTGCCGGTATGGATCATCCTACAGGAATATTGTTTGAGAATGAAGGAAGGCCTGTAAGAGATGTCATAAAAAAACCTTCTAAAGAGCATTATAAAGAATGTGTTAAAAAGGCAATTAAAGAAGCAATCGCTTCAGGTCTTACCGGTATTCACATATGTGAAGGAGCTTTTGAATTTAATATCTACCAGGAACTTTTCAGAGATGGAGAATTAAATTTAAGGGTTACCTGGCATTTTCCGCTGGATTTACTTGAAGAAATGATATCCACTCAGATTAAATCAGGATTTGGAAATGAATATATAAGGATTGGATGTGTGAAAATTTTTACTGATGGTTCTCTGGGTTCAGCAAGTGCCTGTATGTTTGAAAACTACGAAGGAGTAAATCATTCCGGAAAATTACTTATAGAAGAAGAGGAACTCTGTAATATTGTTACAAAAGCTAATAAAGAGGGAATAAGCTGTGCCATTCATGCAATCGGTGATAAAGCCAATAATATGGTTTTAAATGTTTATGAACAGGTGGGGAAATTTCCCGGTATCAGAAACAGGATAGAACATTCGCAGATTTTAAGGCCGGAAGATATAAAGAGGTTTTCAGAGAATCATATTATTGCATCTCTTCAGCCAATTCATATAGCAAATGATATACCTCTGGCAGAAAATTACTGGGGAAAAAGGTGCAGTTATGCTTATCCTTTTGCATCTTTCCTGAGAAATGGTGTGAGAGTTATATTCGGTTCAGATGTTCCTGTAGAAGATTTTAATCCTTTTAAAGGAATTTATTCTGCTAGTACCAGAAAATATCTTAATAATAATGAAAAACAGAGCTGGTATCCCGGAGAATGTATAAATGTGGAACAATCCGTTCAGGCCTATACTGTAGGTGCTGCCTATTCATCATATGAAGAAAATATAAAAGGCACAATTGCTCCTGGTAATCTGGCAGATTTAATAATTCTGGATCGGAATATCTTTGATATAGAATCTGAAGATATCCTGGAAACCTCTGTAAAAACTACGATAATATCAGGTAAAATGATTTTTGAAAAATAAAAGGGAGAGTTTGATTTGTAAAAAGACATTTTGTATAATAAATAAGCGGTTAGCTATCAGCAGTTAGCTTATAGGTAATATTCAGAGGGCGGTAATATGGATTTGATAGTTGAAAGCTTACAGGGAGTTCTTTATGAGACATAGAAGTGAGTTAAATATTCTTCCCACTAATTTTATTCTGAGAGAGAGATTTAAAATAATACGTCATATTGGTGGAGGGAAAACAAATAATTTATATATAACTAAAGATCTTTTTAAAAAGAATTACTGGGTAATTAAAGAACTTATAAATACCTTTATATCTCCGAAGGAACGAAAAGAAGCAATACAGCAATTTGAATTTGAAGCAAACCTTCTTTTAAAATTAGATCATCCCCAGTTACCAAAAGTTGAAGATTATTTTGAAGAAAATGAGAAACACTATTTTGTTATGGAATATATTGAAGGAGATGATTTGAAGGCTATCGTAGAAGAGAGTGATACCTTAATTGAGGAACATAAGGTAATTGAATGGGGGATGAATTTATGTCAGGTTCTTCACTATCTTCATACACAAAAACCCCATCCTATTATTTTCAGAGATTTGACTCCGGATAATGTGATGTTAACTGATAATGATGAAATTAAACTTATAGATTTTGGTATTTCCAAAATATTTGATCCAAGATCCAAGACAATAGCAATTGCTAAAAGTATAAATCCACACTTTTCTCCCCTTGAACAGTACAGTACCAGATCAACTGATGTAAGAAGTGATATCTATGCCCTGGGTGCAACGTTATATTTTATTGCTACTAAAACTTTACCTGTAGATGCCATTGATCGATCTATAGGAAATTTATCCTTAAAACCACCGAAAAATTTTAATAAATCTATGTCAGACGAACTTAATGGTATAATTATGAAGGCAATGAGTTTACATGCGGAGGAAAGATATCAATCAGTTGAAGAAATGAAAGCTGAGCTGGATATAATTTATAAAAAATTAAGTCCTGATAAAATAGCAGTAGATGGAACTTCTTATAATATCAATAAACTTCCTGTTACAGGAGAATTAGAAGAAAAAGAGGCCTCTGAAGTAGAATCTGTTATTAAGGTTCCCCAAAAATTAAAGTTATCCTTGACTAAAAGAAGAACAGGTGTATATTTAATTATAGCATGTTTTATATTAGCTATAATTTATTTTTTTATCACTTACTTTTTTCCCGGAAATATTCTCCCTAAAAATAAATTTTATTATATAACATGTAATTTTCATAAAAAGGAAGAAGCAAAAACTTTTATAATATTTCTTAATAAGAAAAAGTTTTATAAATTGAAAATGGTTATAAATACTGACGTAAATGCTTTTATAGATAAAGGTTATAGACTTATGTCAAGGATTGAGGGGAAAGATATAGAAAAGAAAATTTCTAATTTAAAGAGATTTCTTGATAAAAAGGGTATAAAATATGGTATTTATCAGACAGGTGAGAATAGTAAAGTTCTGATTATATCTGAGGAATTTAAAAATGAAAAACAGGCAATAGATAGCCTTGCAAGAAGAAATCTAAAGGAGTTCAACGTAGAAAGTTATGGAATTTACCTTGGTGGGGAAAAAGTGTATTCAGTTAAGATATTCATAGAAAATGAAAGAGACAAACAAAATCTGCTAAATTTGTTACACTTAAACAAATATAAGCCAGAAATAACTATTATTGATTGAGTATGGTGGGAATTATTAATTGTTTTAAACCTGCAGGAATTAGTTCTTTTTCTGTGGTGAAATATATAAAGAGACTGGTATCTATAAAAAAAATAGGTCATGGAGGTACCCTTGATCCTATAGCTGAAGGGGTCCTTCCAGTTTTTATAGGGAAAGCCACCAGATTAATTGAGTATCAGGCAGAACTTCCAAAAGTTTACAGAGCGGAAATGGTTTTAGGAGTAAGAACTGATACTCAGGATAAAACTGGAAATATTATAGAAAAGAAATATCTTCCCATGTTTACAGCAGAAGATATTAAGTCTGTCTTTCAAGAATTTACAGGAACTATAGAGCAAATACCGCCTATGTTTTCTGCAATTAAGTATAAAGGGAAAAAACTCTACGAACTGGCTAGAAAAGGTATAGAAGTTGATAGAACACCCAGAAAAATAAACACATATAACATTACTCTCCTTGGTGATTATTATGAAGGTAATGAGAGAGTTTATTTTGAGGTAGAATGTTCTTCAGGTACTTATGTAAGAACCCTCTGTGAAGATATGGGATTAAAGCTTGGTTGCGGAGCTTATCTTAATTCTCTTTTAAGAGTATCTTCCGGTTCTTTTCATGTTGACTCTTCTTATAGACTCGAAGAAATTGAAGAACATTATAAGAATGATTCTATAGGGAAAATCATTCTTTCTCCTGATTATGCTTTAAAACATATAATATCAGCAATAATTTTACCAGAATTCGAGCATATTCTTTTACAGGGTAGAGAAGTTTTTCTTAATTATCTTTCAAATAAGTTAGATAATTTACTTTCTGAACAGAAGGTTTGTATATATAATAATAAAAACAACTTAATAGCTATTTCAGAAGTTCGTTTTTTAGAAAATGAAGAAATTTATCTTAAACCATTAAAGGTAATGGGGAGTGAAAAGAAGTGAGAAGTGAGAAGAACAGGATATTAAGTACTATTGCATTATCATTTCACCTTTTACTTTCCATCTCTTACTCTGATTATGGATATTGATACAAAAGTTAAAAAATCTCTGTCTCCTTCTATTGTTACTGTAGGAGTGTTTGATGGTGTTCATACAGGACACCAGAAAGTCTTAAGAGAGTTAATAAATGAAGGGGATATAAAAAATTATAAAAAAATTGTATTTACCTTTAAAAATCATCCTTTAAGTATTCTTAATCCAGATGATACCCCTACTTTGTTGACTACCTTTGAGGAAAAAGTAGAGATTATTTCTTCCTTTTCAATAGATCAGCTAATTGCCGTAGAATTTGATAGAGAGTTTTCTCGCCTTTCTGCAGAGGATTTTATCAGAAATATGCTTATTCATCAGCTGAATATGAAAGAATTAGTTGTAGGTTATGATGCATCAATGGGGAGAGATAAAAAAGGTAATCTCGAAAATCTTATAGAATGTAGTAAAAGAATGAATTATTCTATAAGAGTCTTACCACCTGAATATTCATTCGATGAAATAATAAGTAGTTCTCTTATAAGAAACTATCTTTTACAGGGAAATTTAAAGAAAGTATGCCTTTTTTTAGGAAGACCTTTCCAGTTATCAGGATATGTAATTAGAGGAGAGGGTAGAGGGAAAAAATACGGTTTCCCAACAGCTAATTTGTTTATAACTCCTGAGAAGGTATTACCATTGAAAGGAGTCTATTCTGTAAAGGTCTTTTATAAAGAAAAAATTTATCCTGCCATAATGAATATAGGTAATAAGCCCACTTTTGGTAGGAATAAGTTGACTGTAGAGGTGAATATCTTTAATTTTAATCAATCTATATATGGACAATTTTTGAAGGTAGAAATTCTTGATTTGATAAGAGAAGAAAGAGTATTTTCAGATCATGAAGAACTTTATACACAAATTAGATTAGATATAAAAAAAGCACGGGAGATAACTTTTGATTCTTCTTCAAAGGTAAAAAATTAAACCTTTATGCAGGGAAACCGTATAAAGAAGAGAATAAATAAAATGTCAGTATATATTAATTATTTAAATGTAAAAAGGTGATATAGATAGTGTCAAATGAAAGTGTTGACTTTGTTCGATCTAAAATCCTGGTAGTAGATGATGAAAATACAATTCGAGAATTATTGTATCGTCTCTTAACCTCTAAAGGATTTCTTGTAACGACTGCGTGTGATGGTTTTGAAGCGCTTAAAATTTTAAAGAGCGAACAAATTGATCTTGTTTTATCAGACATTAAAATGCCTGGAATAACCGGTATAGATTTACTGGTACAGGGAATGTCCATTGCACCTCATATGATAGTTATTATGATGACTGGTTTTGGTACAATTGAACTAGCGGTGGAAGCAATGAAAAAAGGGGCTTATGATTTTGTCACCAAGCCTTTTATGATTGATGAGATTACTATGGTTATTGAAAGAGGTTTAAAAGAACAAAGACTCAGAGAAGAGAATATACAATTAAGAGAAATAAATCAGCGCCTTATAGAAGCCGAAAAGATTAAAGCAGATCTTATAAATACTATATCTCATGAATTTAAGACTCCCATAACAATAATTAAAGGTTATATTTCTATGATGCTTTCAGGTGCTATGGGAGGACTAAAACCTGCTATAATTGAAGGTCTTAAAGATATTAAACAGGCAAGCCTTAAACTGGAACATCTTGTTACTAATCTAATTACTCTAAGTCTTAAGGAAAAAGAAAAAATGGTAATAGATAGAAAAGAATGTATAATGGAAGATCTTATAAGCAAGGTATTGAGTGAATTTAAAGATGAAATGGACGAAAAGAATATAAATTTCACAGAATACAATTATTTAGAGAGAAGAGTAGTATATCTTGACTCTGGAAAACTTGCCATAGTTCTTAGAAATTTGATAGATAATGCTATAAAATTTAATAATAATGGAGGTAAGATAATTTTAACCATCAATATTCCTGAGAATAATACACTCTGTATTACTGTTAAAGATACAGGCATAGGATTTCCTATAGATAGAGCTGAGGCTCTGATGATACCTTTTACTCAGGCAGATATGTCCACTACCAGGATTTATGGAGGAACAGGTCTGGGACTGGCTGTAGTTAAAGCTATTGTAGAGTCTCATGAAGGGAAACTTTTAATAAATTCACAGGAAAACGGAGGTAGCGAATTTAATATAGTTATTCCAGATGTATTCCAGAATAAATAACTGAATCCTTAAAATTATTTTTCGAATTTAAAACTTTTAGTAACAATCTTAAAAGTTTTCTCGTATTTTGAGAAATTACTTTTAAGGGCAACGCCGGTTATTATAAAAGCACAGTTATTTTTCAATATAATAGTCTGTAATGTTCTGCTAGAAAGGTTTTTCCCCTGTTTATTCATTATGTAATCTACAACTAATTGATAACCCTTAATACCTCCTATATCTACTTTTATTTCAGATATAACTTTAATTTCTTTATACATTGAAGGGGGATGCTTGAATGTTTCATATAATTCCTTTAAGCATTGTTCAAGGGTCATATTTTTTGCATTACTTATTATTACAATGATTTGACTATTAAAGGAGTTATCATTTGGCCCTATTAAAAGAATTGCTGCTCCCGTTTTGCCGCTGTCATCAATTTTCCATCCTGCTGGAACTGTAAGAGAATACTTATTATTTGTTCCACTGTTAAAAATATACTTCTCTCCTGCTAACAAAGGATTCAAGAAAAAAGTTATAAAAGTCATGAATAGAAAAAAAATAAAAATTTTTTTCATATAATTACCTTTCTATATGTGTGATGTTTATAGTTAGTTTCATAACAATCCATAATTAAGAACCTCGTAATGCGTAAAGCGTGATGCGTGAGATAACCCATTACGCATTACGAATTGCGAATTATTTAAATTCTAATAAGTTATGAAATATACTATAATGTGTAATGAGAATTTAACTCATTACCAGGAATTTATTTTCTGTATGTAATTATAGTCGGTCCTGACAATAAACGATCTCCTGCTGCCCAACCTTTATCTATATTAAGAAAAAATATTGAATTAAAGGAGGAAATATTAAGTCCATCAGTATTTTCTTTATACCAGGTTTTTCCTCCATCAGTGGTCTTTAATATAAGCCCCAGACCATTCCGCCCCAGACCGCTTACCCATCCATTTCTATTATTGATAAAATAAACATCCCTCAATATAGCCGGCATATCATATCCTGTAGATTTTATGCTGTTATCAATAATATTATCCTGTATATACCACTCTTTACCACCATTTGTAGTACATATTATTAATCCATATGGAGAATTACCATCCCACCCGACAATCCATCCATATTTATTAAGTACAAAATATATACTCCTCATTTCAATAGATGGAGATATATATTTCTGTTTTATCCATGTTTTTCCTCCATCTACTGTTTTATAGATTAAACCTTTTTTTTCATTGAATGTTTTTTCTGAACCAATAATCCAACCTATATCTGAATTAATAAAGATTATATCATTAAATTTCAGATTTTCAGATTTAAAATTACCACTCATTGTCCAATTAATTCCACCATTTGTAGTATGATAGACACTATTAGAACTTGTAAGCCAACCTTCATAGGCATTTAAAAAAAATATAGAAGAAAGGTAATCTATTTTATTATCTAAATATATGGGCATCCAATTTTTACCACCATCTATCGTTTTTAATATCAGTTTTTTCGGAGTTTCATCATACGCATAACCTACGGCCCATCCCAGATTTTTATTTATAAAATAAAGATCCTTCAAGGCGCCCTTAAGTGAAACTTTGACCTCATACCAGTTTTGTCCACTATCTTCTGTTCTGAATATTATAATTTCATTATTGTAGTCTGATGTACCTAAAGCTATTCCGTGATTGTTATCTATAAAAGAAATTTTATTCAGTTTTCCACCTTCTATATTAAACCAGGATTGCTCTATCCATTTCTGTTTTTCCTGTGTGAAAGCACCAAGTTTTTCTAATTCCTGGAATAGTTTGATTTGCATTAAACTATTTGATTTTTGATAAGCAATTTGATAGCCTTTCTTAAATGCTTCTGTTGCTTTACCTTTTAATTTTAATGTTTCATAGATATTACCGAGTTCATAATAAGCTTCCATCATATCAGATTTTAAAGATATAGCTTTATTAAGTTCCTCAGAAGCTTTATAAAGATCATTTTTTTCTTTGTATATTAATCCCAGATGATAGTAGAATTGGGGATTTTCAGGATAAAGATCACTATATTTTAAAAGCAGAGTTTCTGCTTTCTGAAGCTCACCTTTTTCTTTAAGTTCAATGACTTTAACTATAATTTTGATAGGTGATGTATACTCCTGCCCCGGAGTTTGAAAGATAGATAAGCTTAAAAATATAAGAAATAAAATAGCTATTCTTTGTTTTATCATTATATATTGATAATTCTATTAGATTTTTTAGAAATCCTTTTACAGGTTTGTAAAATTTTTAAAATAGATATATAATATATAAAATGAAATGAGAAAAGATTCTTCTTTTATCTTTCACGAATCGAGGACGGTTGGATAAATTGCAATCAGAAAATCTTTTTGAAGCTCTTGCATGCCTGGAGAGTTATAAGAAAAAAATTGATTTTTTAAATAAAAATGAAAGATTTATAACTGCAGATTTTACGTGGGAGCTGTTTTTTCATTCTGAGATTTTTGCCGAACAAAAAGAATATTCCATAGCTTTAGAATTATGTCAGCTGGGGATATGGGTTTCTGACAGAATAAAACATGATGTTTTGAAATATTCCTTTTTGTTAGAAGAAGTGAAATTATTATTTTCTACTGATCGAAAGGATTTTGCATATAATAAGCTGCTGGAAACAAAAAAATTTTGCCATACCCTGTCAGATAATGTAAAGGGTAGTTTTTTAGTTGATACAGGTATGATATTTCAGGAAAAAGGATATTTAGATGATGGTCTCAATTGTTTTACTGAAGCAAAAGATATATTTGAGAGAATTAATGATACCTGTGGCCTTATTGCTGCATTAACAGATATAGGGGTTAACTATTGTGAGCGAGAGGAGCTTCAGACAGCTGAATATTATTTTGATAGGGCCCTGAATATGTCAATAAAAGAAGATGAAAATGCCAATGTTCTTACTAATGTTCTTTTAGGCCTTGGTTATTCCAGAGATCTTCAGGGTGAATATCCCGGAGCAAGAGAATATTATTCTAAAGCTCTCTCAGTGTCTCATAAATCTCAGGATAAATTGAAAAGAGCTCATATACTTTACAATCTGGCCTTTATCAATAAAAAAATGAAGGAGCAGGATTCTTCATTTTATCTTTATGAGAAATGTTTTTCTATTTTGAGAGACCTTGAGATAGCTCATGCTGAAAGTTATTATTTTTTTTACAGAGGTCTTATATTAAGAGAACTGGATAACTGGGATGAAGCCAGATATAGCTGGGTTAAATCACTTGATGCTTTAGAAGTTGCAGGTAAAAATATCAATAAAAAGACTATAGAATTTTATCTGGGTAATATAGATAAAGCAAAGTATTCTTCTTCTGAAAAGTCCAGCAGAAATGAGTTTTTTAACACTTATTTTTATAGAGGGAAAAGAGAGTTTTCTCTGGCCCCATATAAAGAGGAGTGGACAAAAAGTACATCTCTAATCGGTCAGAGCAGGTCTGATATGCTCATTAAGCAAATTGAAAATTATAAATTTGCCTCTCCTCAGGGAGAATATAAAGTAGTATTGAGCTGTCTTAAAAATCTTGCTAATCTATATCTCAGTGAGGGGAGATTGAAAAAATCTCTTATAACTTTCAGGGAAGCTATTTCATTGCAGTGGAAAACAGGTGACTTTACAAATCTTATGAGCACTCTGGAAGGACTTGGTAAAATATATAGAAAATTGAAGAAAGAAAAACAGTCTCTGGTTTTTTATTCAGAAGCAGCTCACAGATCTATGTTTTTTCAGCAAAAAGGGGAAAAAGTTGAATTTGATAAAAAAGAGAGCTGGATTTATTTTTTTTTAGATCAACCCAAATTTGCATTTTTACTCTGGAGTAATGAATTAAAAGAAGGTAAGCCAGTAAAGATGACCCTGGCAAATTTATTACGTCTCGCAAGGCTATATATGAGTCTTGAGCTTTATAAAGAAGCCTTCTTTTTTCTTGATAATATAGGAAAAATTTAAAATAATTTCCACCAGTTTTTCCCTTCTTCTTTTGCAGTGGGAAGAGGTGTTTCATCACTTCTGTAATTACGGAAACAGTAGAGTTTGCCGTCATCTGAACCTGTAAAAAGCATTCCTTCTGCTATAGCAGGAGAAGATATTACAGGGCCTTTAGTCTGATATTCCCAGGGGCGTCCATCATCTACTCCAAAGGCATAGATTTTTCCAACATCTGAACCAATATAAATCAGTTTATTTGCCACAGCAGGAGAAGAGTTGACTCTGCTTTTAGTTTTAATTTCCCAATTCTTTTCACCACTGCTGGCATTTAATGAATAAACTTTTTTATCTTCACATCCAAAATATATACTCTTTCCATCAAAAGCCGGGGAAGAGAGTATTTTTCCACCGGTTTTAAATGTCCATAGAAACTGTCCATTTTCTTTTTTCATACAGTAAAAGTATTTATTCCATGAACCGCCATAAAGAAATTCTTCTCCTATGACTATCGAACCTGTAATTTTACCTCCCAGAGTCTGTTCCCAGAGGATTTCTCCATTGTCAGTTTTTAAGGCATAAATTTTACCGTCCATTCCACCTGTATAAAGGATTTCTTTTTCCAGAGAAGGGGAACACTGTATGGGACAGGGAAGCTTTTTATTCCAATTTTGATTTCCCGTTGAAATATTCAGAGCAAATATAGTTCCGTTTTCACCTGTGACATAAATAAATTCTTTATCTGAAACAGGGGAAGATATTATTCGTGATCCCGTATTAAATTTCCAGAGGAATTTACCAGTTATCGCTTCGAAGGCATAAAGATTATTATCCATAGAACCGCAGTAGACATTATCTTTGCATATAAGAGGGGTGGAATGAATGGCCTTACCGGTTATATTTTGCCATTTTTTTTCACCTGATTGAATATCAATAGCGTAAAGGTTGCCATCGTAGGAACCTATATAAACAGTTCCGTAATCTATAACAGGTGATGATCTTATTTTACCTTTTGTTTCAAAAATCCAGTTTTCTGCAAGAAAACTCCAGCGAAGTATAGCAGGAGGTGCAAGAGTAGTTTCTATTTCCTGAAAAGATTGTCTTCTACCTTCTCTACCTTTCATAGTCCATCTTTTCATACTCTGAAGATTTATCAATATGTCGATTCTCTGTTTTATACTATCATCTAATGGATTGATAGTATAAGCCTTCTGGAATTCCGTAAGGGCTTCTTCTATATTAGCTGTTTTTTCATAAACTTCTCCGAGTTTTAAATAACCATCAATATATAAAGAATTTTTTTCTATGGCTTTTTTATAAGCTTCAATGGCACTGGAAAAATTATTCTGAGCTATAAATATATCTCCCAATAAAACCAGATAAGGAGATTCACCCTGAGTTAATTCTATAGATTTATTTATTGTTTTTTCAGCTTCATTTAATTTTTTACTGTATAGATAAGCTTCTGAAAGTTTAGCATAATATTCTGGCTTTACTGGCACAAGTTCTATTGCTTTATTAAGCAGTGTTATGGCTTCATCTAATTGATTTAAAAGCAGTTTGTCTTTACCGTCTCGAAAATTCTTCTCACCATCTTCGTATTTCTGTGAAATTTCTTTGATTTTATCGATTATTTCCTTATCTTCTGGAATTAGTTCGGAAGATTTTTTTAATATATCAATAGCTTCTGTTTCTTTATTTATTTTTAATAATAGAAAGGCCAGTTCTTTATAATAGATTCCTTCCGATGGTTCCTGTTCTATGGCCCTGCGAAGACAGGCAATTGCTGCATTTATTTTATTAAGTTTAAGAAAACACTGACTTTTTTTATATTCTATAATACCTCCTACTGTTATCATTGATAAATTGTATTGCATAAGGGCTTCTTCATATTTTTCACATAACAATAGAAAGTTTCCAAATAGTATATGATTATCGAGTTTTTTTATGACTTCCATTGCAAAGTTCATTGTTTCTTCATCTCTGGCTGATGGATCTTTTGATAGTAGTTCATATAAGGCATTACCGGTTGTCATAAGATAATCCCTGTTAGAAGGGTCAATTGCAAGAGACTGTTTAAGTTCTGCCAGGAATTTTTTATCTCCTTTTTGAAGATAAGATTTGCCGAGTTCATAATGATATTCAGCTGAATCAGGGCGGTTTTTAACTGCTTCCTGAAATTTAATTATAGCTTTATCTAAATTACCCTCGATGATTAATTTCTTCCCTTCTTCAAAAGCTTCTTTGGCATTAATTGTATTTCTAATGTTTGTAAGTTTCTTTTTAGCGTCTGAATCTTTTGGATTGAGAACCAGAACCTTTGTGTAAAACTTAAGTGCTTCATATTCCTGGCCAAGAGATTCAAATATTTCTCCAAGGGTTTTAACATAAGCGGGATTTTTAGGATTTATTTTTATGGCTTTCTGTATTTCATTTATAGCTTCTATTGGATTTGCTTTGAATTTATAATTAATAAATCCCACTCTGAAATGAGGCCAGTCCAGATTATCATTAATTTTAATTGCCTTCTGGTAATAAAGGAGAGATTTCTTGTAATCTGTCTTTTTAAACATTAAATCTCCCAGCATAACAGAATATTCTGTGGAATAATTGCTTGCAATGAGTTCCTGAAAAGCATTTATTGCTTCATCAATAAGATTATCATCTTCAGAATAGTAACAGGATTTTGCAAGACCATCCAGATACTCTATTTTACGTTCTATAGCCACTACTTTTTTATAAATTTCGGCAGCTTTGAAATATTGCCCTGCTTTAAAGAGTTTATAAGCTTCTTCAGCATATTTGATTGTCAGACCTGCACTTGAGCCATAACTGTATAAGAAATTACTGGAGGCAAAGTAAAGATTACCTTTTGCGATAGCTGGAGATGCATGGGTTGGCCCGACAATTTTTGTTTTTCCCATTAGCTGTCCCGAAGAGGCAGAAAGGCAATAGATGTTATTTGTTATAACATAAACTATTTTATTTGCTACTACAGGTGATGATAATATAGGGGAATCAGTTTGATAGTTCCAGATTTTTGTTCCTCTGTAAGCATCAATAGCATAGATATTCATATCTGTAGAAGTTATGTATACTACTCCATCCGCTATGGCTACATTTGTTTCTAACTTTCCACCTGTGGTGTATATCCATTTAAGTCTTCCTGTAGAAATATCCACTGCATAAAGTTTTCCATCAAAAGATCCTATATATACCAGATTGTTTTCTACCGCGGGTGTTGAACTAATAGGTCCGGTAGTATCAAATATCCATTTTATTTGCCCTGTAAGTGAATTTATTGCGAAGAGTGATGAAGACATATTTCCAAACAAAATTTTGTCTTCATAAATGGCAGGACTTGATATTATAGAGGCTTTAGAATCAAATTCCCACAATTTTTTCGCACCTATTGTAATATAATTCAGGGCATATAATTTATTATCACTGCTACCTATGTAAAGAATATCGTTATAAATAGCAGGAGAAGCAAAAATAGGACCATTTGTTTTAAAATGCCATAGTTTCTTTCCATTGTTTTTTACAGCATAAATATTTGTATCATTTGATCCAAAATAGATTATCCCTTTATAATAAGTAGGAGATGAAATTACAGGTTTCCCTGTATCAAAAGCCCAGTTCATGGTGCCTGAAGTGATATCTACACACAGGACTTTCCCTGATTTTGTACCTATAAAAAGCATATCGTCTGCAATGGCCGGAGAGGATTTAGGCGGTACATCAAAATAATTTTTCTCCCATCCCGATGTGAGAGGAGCAGAAAGTTCTGTTTCAAAAGCCTGATTGGATGTCCTGGCAAGATTATTAGAAAACATAGGCCAGGAAGTAACCATCTGTTTTTTTATAGATTCATATTTTTCTCTTATTTTATTGATCTGAAGAGGAGAAAGTATGCCTTTAAATCTTAAGGTAAATCCCTTATATATTTCCATAAGACCTTTATCCGAATTTCCAAGAGCATAACGGGTTTCACCGATGCGGCATAAATATTCTCCTATGTCTGGTTCACATTTTAATGCATTTTCGTAATGTTCCAGAGCTTTTTTGTAATTTTTTAATTTGAACTCCTCTTCTCCCATAGTAAAAAATTTAGCTGCCTTATCTAAAGCAGACATATTTTGCATTTCCACGAGAGATTTGAGATCTTCTAACATTTCCTTTGGGTTTTGATACCTCTGGTCAGCATTAGTTTCCATAGCTTTAAGGAGTATTTTTTCCAGTTCCTCTGATATATTCGGATTAATCTGTCTGATAGGGGGAAAATTGAAGGGATTTTCTGAAGGATCTTTTTTTGTTAATATCTCATAGAGTGTAACTCCAAGAGAATATATATCAGATCTGATATCAGATCTTCCTTTATATTGCTCTGGAGCTGCATAGCCAGGAGAACCCATTCTCACTGTATCCTGTCCTCTGTCTTTCCATTCCCTTGCTATAGTGAAATCGATTAATTTAGCTTTATTGTCAGGTGTTATCTGAATATTTGAAGGCTTAATATCTCTTATTATGATAGGGTGAGGTTTTTGATGACTGAGATAAACAAGGGTTTTTGCAAGCTCTATTCCCCAGTCTATAGATTGTTTCTCCGGAATGGGAGAAGAGGATCTTTTAAGTATCTGTTCCATACTCTGGCCGGGTACAAATTCTACTGCTATATAATGATAGCCGCCTTCCTGGAAGTATTCATAGCCTTTAGGTAGAGAAGGATGGTCAAGTTTAGAAAGAAATACCTGCTCTTTCATGAATAATTGAAGATTTTGTGCTCTATCCTGAGGAGACTGAGCATTATTTATAAGACATTTTACTACCAGACTTTTTCCTGTAAACTGGTCATAAGTAAGATATACTATACACTGACCACCTCTACCCAGTAATTTTATTATCTGATATCTATTTCTGAGTCTTGTCCCTGGATTTAATGTGGTAATCATATAAAAATTATAAGTTATCTTTTATTCCTTTTAGAAGTTTTATCAATTGTTCAATTGATTTTATCCTTTGATTTGGATCTATTTGAATTAAATTCAATGTTATTTCCTGAATCTGATCCGGCACTTCCGGGTTAAATGTTTTCATGGGAGTAATTTCTTTATAATACTGACTTTCCAGAAGCATATGAGGTGTATCACCTTCAAAAGGCAGCTCCCCTGTAAATAATCTATAAAGTATAATTCCAAGAGAGAATAAATCTGTTCTGAAATCTAAAGGTTTTTTTTCTAATTTTTCTGGAGCCATATATTGCATCTGACCTTTATAGAAACCTATAGAATTTATTGAATAAGAATATAAATCTTTGTATATAGAAAAATCATTTATTTTAACCTGTCCGCTGGTGGTTAGGAATATATCAGCTGGTTTTAAATCTCCGTGTATTACGCTTTTTGCCTGAGCGTAACTGAGAGCTAAAGTTATCTGATATATTATATCTAATGATTGCTTGAGGTTAATAATTTCATTCTCTGAGATAATCTCTTCTAAATTTTTTCCTTTTATAAATTCTGTAGTTATATATAACGTTTTTTCCAACCCATATTCATATACACTGACAATATTAGGATGTTGCAGACCTTTCCAGATTTCCATATTTTCCTGAAAATATTTATTAAAAGTTGGATCCTGCACCAGATGAGTAAGTGGGAGTTTAATGAATACCTCATTGTTGGTATTTTTATGTTTCCCCTTATAAACAGTAAAAAAATTATCTTCAAAAATTTTATTATTAATAGTATATTTTCCTACTGATCTTATTTTTTTATCAGAATAAACAGATTTTATTGAAGAAGATCTTTTTTTCTTAAATATTACTACCAGAATAAATAGGAAAATTATAACAAGAGGAATAATTACAGAAAAATAATTTTGATTAAAGTTTTTTGATTTTTGTAATGATACTTTTATTTCATTTATTTTATTTTCATCTTTAACTTCCATGTCAATTTTTTTTACTTTGTAACCTGTTTTTGATATTTTCATAGTGTGTTTACCTGTTTCAATAGTAATTTCTAATAAGGGGCTTTTTCCTATAAATTTTTCATCTATATATATAAATGCATCAGGAGGGAGAGTTTTTATGGTTAATTTACTGAATTTAGCATCTACATATTCGAGAGATTCCAATAATATATTTATACGTGTTGTTTCTCCACTTTCTACATTAACTTTCTGGACATACGTTTTATATCCCTCCATAGAAATACTGATAAGATGGGTTCCTGCCGGTACCTTGTTTAATTTAACAGGTGTTTTACCTATATCTGTTTTATCGAAGATTACTCTGGCATTTTGAGGTTTTGATTTAATTTCAATACTTCCATCTCCCTGCTGGAGAACAAAATTTTTTGTTATTGTATTATCAGGTAAAACGTTTATTTCTTTAGTTATTTCTTTATAACCTTTCAATATAATTTTTATTTGATGTTTACCTTTGCTGATTTTATGAAGTGGTAGAGGAGTATTACCTACATTTTTCCCATCCATAATAACTGTTGCTCCCACAGGTTGGGAGGTTATAAATATAGTACCTGTTTCAACCGCATAAGATGGATAAATAACAATAAGTAAAATAATTAGAATTATAAGGTTAACCTTCACTAAAGACTCCTTGTATCTATTTAGCAATCAAACTAACGAATAAAAAGCTGAAAGCTTGATAGCTAATAGCTGATAGTTATAATTATACTTCTACTATGTTATCTGAAATCCTCCTCATAGTAGGGCAATCTCAACACAGGTGAAATAGTAGACAATACCTGAAAAATAGGTTATAATTTTATTAATATATATAATATTTGTAAATTTGGAGAGGGGTGACTAATATGAAGAAATCTTTAATTTTATTATTGTTAATATTTTCTTCGATTTTTTTTCTATCTAACCCGGTGAATTCGAAAAATAGTGGAGAGATTTTTGTAATAAAAATTAAAGGTCCCATAGGTCCTGTTACTGATACTTATTTTAAAAGAGTTTTAAATCAGGCAGAACAGCATGGGGCTATATGTATTATTGTAGAAATGGATACTCCCGGTGGCCTTATGGAATCGATGAAAGATATAATGCAAAAGATTATTAGTTCCCCTGTGCCTGTAATTGTTTATGTATATCCGAGAGGAGCCAGTGCTACCTCAGCAGGTGTGTTCATTACACTTTCTGCTCATGTAGCAGCAATGGCCCCTAATACTAATATTGGTGCAGCTCATCCGGTTATGCTCGGTCAGGATGGGGAACAACAGATGTCTCAGGAGATGAAAGATAAGATAACAAATGATTCTGTTGCTTTAATAAAGACTACAGCTGAGAGAAAAGGAAGAAATGTAGAGTGGGCAGAAAAAGCCGTAAGAGAAAGTGTTTCTGTAACAGAAAAGGAGGCCCTTCAGCTAAAAGTAGTTGATATGATAGCAGATGACCTTTCAGATTTGCTTAAATTGATAAATGGTTTGAAGAGTGAGACAATTAAGGGAACAGTAACTCTTGAGACTTCTAATGCCATTATAAAAGAAATTCCTATGAGTGCCGGCGAAAAATTTATGAATGTTCTGAGTAATCCAAATATAGCGTATATTTTGATAATACTTGGCACCTATGGTTTGATCTATGAACTGGCAAGTCCTATGTCAATATTACCGGGTGTAGTCGGGGGCATCTGTATGATACTTGCTTTTTTCTCTCTCGGAACCTTACCTGTGAATTATGCAGGTCTTGCTTTAATTGGCTTTTCTTTTTTACTTTTTATTATAGATATTAAAGCACCGTCTCATGGTATCCTTACAGCAGGAGGTATAATTTCATTGTTTTTAGGTTCATTATTTCTTTTTAATTCTGATTTGCCCTATTACAGGATTTCGCCCTTACTTATACTGGGAGTTATAGTTGTAACAACACTATTTTTTATATTTATTATAGGTGTAGTATTGAAAAGTTTAAGAAAACAGGTAAAGACAGGGCAGGAAGGTATAATAGGAATGAAAGGTGTCGTTAGAGTTGATCTTACTCCACAGGGACAGGTAATGGTAAGAGGTGAGTTATGGAACGCTGTTACACTTAGTAGAGAAATTAAAAATGGAGAAGAAGTTATTGTAAAAAAAGTGGAAGGTTTAAAAGTTTTTGTTGAATCCGTAAATAATGACAGGGAAATGACTTAGTACAGCAACAGGCAAGTTAGTATCCATCTCACAAGTCTGTCCCTGTCCGGGCTCTTACGCAAAATCTATGATCCTGTTACAATGAAATCTGTTATTACAGAATATACAGTTTTGTATTTATTTAAGTTATA
>JAKJGF010000282.1 GCA_022704525.1 Bacillota bacterium
ACAGACTGTGTCGTTTTGGATTAAATTATATAGAGAAACTGCTTGAGAAATCAGGAAGAAGGATAGAAATTATAAATAATGTAGAAAGTGATAAAGAAGATTTGATGCAGGATTTTGTATCAATAATAAAAAGTTTTACATCCAGATTATATGGTTTAAGAAGAAGTAAAAGAAAAACAGAAAAGATAATAAAAATCCTGAAGGAAGAAGAAAAATAAGTTACCTGTCAGAATGAAAGAGTTTTACCTGGAGAGAGAGAAAATGATAAGAACCTATCCTTCAAAAAAAGCAGATTATATTCCTCTTACTCCAAAGATAGCCATAGATACAGGATTAAGAAATCTTTTCTCACTATCTGACGGTTCAAGATATGGAGTTAATTTTATAGATAAAATAAGACATTACGATAAAATAATAACAAAAATAATGCAACAAAGGCAGAGACAGGGTTTGAACCCAAAATCCAGAAAATATAAAAATGCAGTAAAGAAATTGAGAAGATATTTAAAAAATGAAATTCATAGAATATTAAACTCCATAATAGAGCGTTATAAACCAGGAGAAATAGTAATAGAGAAATTGAATTTCAGAAATCCTGATTTATCTAAAAGAATGAACCGTTTATTATCTATCTCTGGGAAATCTATTATTAAGGAGTATTTCTCTTCCATAGAAGAAACATATGGAATTATAGTAACAGAGATAAATCCTGCTTATACCTCACAGACCTGTTCAAAATGTGGTTATGTAGATAGAAACAATAGAAAGTCCCAATCAGTTTTTATATGTGAATATTGTAATAAAAAAATTCACTCTGATGTAAATGCCTCAAGAAATCATCTTCTGAGAAGTTCTCAGAAGAAATTGAGTAATATTTATATCAGTAGAAATAATATCCTCAGAGAACTGGTAATTCAGTTTCTTGAGAGAAATCCATGCGTTCATAGCTACGCTAACCACTTACTTGTTAGTAATTCATACTTTACCAGATTTAAGGATGAATTACGGGACAAGGGGAAAGTCTTTTTGTAGATGGATTATATATTTTTATATATTCTTATATGAGAAGATAAGCTATATCGGAAGCAGAATTGATACGTCAGGGAATAGAACATTATCTTTCCGTACCTTTTCAACTTCCAAGAGATCCGAAGGCCTGGGAAGAAACAAAAAATCTAATGCTTACTATTCTTAAGAAGAATACTACTGAATGTAAAAGAAACTGGAAAAGAGAAGAAATTTATGAATAATAAATTTCAGGTAATAGTCATCGGAGGCGGTGCTACAGGAACAGGTATCCTGCGGGATCTCTCCTTAAGGGGCCTTTCCTGTCTTCTTCTGGAACAGAACGATTTTGCCACAGGTACAAGTGGCCGTTTTCATGGACTCCTTCACAGTGGTGCCCGTTATGTTGTAAAGGACCCTCACTCTGCGAAAGAATGCATAAGTGAAAATAAGCTATTAAAAGAGATTGCTTCTGATTGTATTGAAGACACAGGAGGTATTTTTATAGCCACAGGAAAAGATGATCCTTCTTATATCGATAAATGGCTGAAGGGATGTACCTCAGCAGGGATAGATACAAAAGAGATTTCTCCTTCTGAATTAATTAAAGAAGAACCCTATATTACAAAAGATATATTTAAAGCCTATCTTGTTCCTGATGCAGCAGTTGACGGATTTACTCTCGCTTCGGCAAATGTCCTTTCTGCTAAAAAAGCCGGTGCCATAGCAAGGACTTATACTAAAGTAGTGGGATTTAAAATAGAAAAGGGCAGTGTAAAGGGGCTTTTTTTAAGAGACCATAGAGGTAAAGAAGAAGAATTAAGATGTGATTTCGTTATTAACGCAGGAGGACCCTGGACAGGAGAGATTGCCTCTCTTGCAGGACAGATTATTAATATTTCTCCTGATAAAGGGGTTCTTGTTATATTTAATCATCGTATTGCAGGAAAGGTTTTAAATCGTCTTCGTCCTCCAGGGGATGGAGATATTTTTGTCCCTCACGGAAGTGTAACGGTTTTTGGAACAACCTCAAAACCTGCAGAGAGACCAGATGATATTGAAGCTACAAAGGAAGAGGTTCTGGATCTTATTAATCAGGGTGAAGACCTTGTACCGGGTCTTAAGGAAATGCGTTTTATCCGTGCCTTTGCAGGGGTAAGACCACTCTATGAGCCCGGTGGAAAAGGATCAGGCAGAGAGGCCACAAGGGAATTTACTCTGATTAACCATGAAGAAACAGGGCTTAAGGGATTTATATCTGTTGTAGGAGGAAAACTTACAACCTTTCGTCTTATGGCAAAAGCTACTGTTGATTTAGTAGTCAAAAAACTCTCTATTGATAAACCATGTATAACTCATAAAGAACCACTCAGTGCTCCTTTCCCCTGGAAAAGGCTTTCTGTGGAAGAACCTTTATGTCAGTGTGAAAGAGTTACAAAGGAAATGCTGGATAAGGCCGTAGAGGGTAAAGAGAGATTTTCTCTTGGTGATATTAGAAGACTCACCCGCCTTGCTATGGGCCCCTGTCAGGGAACCTTCTGTACCTTCAGGGCTACTGGTTACTATCATGAGAAAAAGAAACTTCAGGTAATAGAAGCAAATAAGCTCTTAAAAGATCATATACAGGAAAGATGGAAAGGTACAAGGCCGGTTTTGTGGGGATGGCAGGCCCAGGAAACAGAGCTTATGAGAGGAATTTATCTGGGATTATTGAATTTAGATAGATTGTAGAAAGTGAGAAGAGATAAAATGTGAAAAGAGAAAGCAATGGGCATGTGAAGAGTGGAGAGTAATGATTTTAATACCAGACTCACATCATCTCTCACCTCTCACCAATTACCGGTTACGCAATATCCTTAAGGAGTGTATAATTAAATGCTTTATGATCTTGTAATTATCGGAGCAGGTCTTGCAGGTTTTTCCTCTGCTCTGGTAGCAGTAGAGAGAGGGAAAAAGACTGTCATTCTTGCCAGAGGACTGGGAAATCTTTATTCTTCATCAGGTTATATTGATCTTTTAGGTTATTACCCTGCCACAGAAAGAAAACCTCTTTTATCACTCCTTGAAGGACTTAATAGATTGATTGATGAAAAACCGGCTCATCCCTACAGTCTGGTCGGCACAGATATGATAAAAGATGCTTTTTCTTCTTTTCTCTCCATCAGTGAGGTTATGGGTCTTCCCTATGGCGGAAGTACCTATAAAAATGTAATTATGCCCACGGCTGTAGGTTCTCTTGTTCCTACCACACTTTTTCCAAAAACAGCAGAAAGAGATGTCTTTGAAGCAGAGAAGATAGTAGTGGCAGGTATAAGAGAATTAATAGATTTTTTCCCTGCCTATACAGCAGGTAATCTGGAAATAGCCCTGGAGCGTAAAATAGATTTTTACTGGGTGAACATTGGAATAAATGTTCACAGGGAATTAAACAGTTATGATATTGCCCTGGCCCTGGAAGAAAAAGAGATAAGAGACAGACTGCTTAAGCAGTTAAAACCGATTTCTAAGGGAAGCCTTCTCTTAATTCCGGCAGTTCTGGGGGTAAAGAGGTGGAAAGAAGTGATTTCTCATATGGAAGAAGAACTGGAATGCAAGGTCTTAGAAATTCCTACTTTCCCTCCGTCTGTAATGGGTTACCGCCTGGCAGAAACTCTTCTTAATTACCTGAAAAGTAAAGGAGTGGAGATAATTACCGGTTATTCTGTAGATTATTTTAAAGGTGATAAAGATGTTGAAGAAGTTGCAATCACTATGTCAAACGGGAGATTAAAGAAATTTAAAGGAAAAAGTTATATTCTTGCAACAGGTGGTATACTCGGAGAAGGCCTTCAGGTTTATCCACAGGAAATTAAAGAAACCATTTTTTCTCTACCTGTTATCAGTCCCGAACCACCTTCAAGGGAGGATTTTTTTAATTTGGAAGGTCAACCTTTTTCCTCTACAGGTGTTTTTGTAAATAATAGTCTTCAACCTCTGGACAGGACAGGTAAAGTAATTTTCAATAATCTTTTTGTTTCAGGGGCCACTCTCGGAGGGTATGATCCATTTCTGGAAAAAAGTGGTAATGGTGTTGCTCTTTCAACAGGTTATAAAGCAGCTCTTATGGCTTTGAAAGGATAATATGGATAAAGGTTTTAATCATAATCTTGATCATTGTCTTAAATGCAGTATATGTCATACTCAGTGTCCTGTAATTTCTTTTTACCTGTCTTTCCCGGGCCCCAAGCAGTTAGGACCTGAACTGGAAAGACTGCGTCTTGCAAGAGGAGAGAAGGAATTTTCAGAAATAGATAATGTCCTATCTTATTGTATGAACTGTAAGAGATGTGATATAGCCTGTCCTCACGGCGTTAAGCCTTCATACTATAATTTAAAAAATAAAGTAAATATGAAGGTTGGACCATCTGAAAAATTTAGAAACTGGATATTAGCTCATAATGTCTGGTGGGGAAAAATGGCAAGCATCATTCCTGGTTTTAGCAATTTTGCATTACATTTTCCCCTGATTAAATTCGGTATGGGAGTTATAGGGATTGCAAATAGAAATCTTCCGGCCTATAATAAACAGAAATTTAAGTTAAAGACCGAAGAAAAAACTAAAAAGGCTCTTTATTATCCGGGATGTTTTGCTACTTTTAATGAACCGGCTATTATTCAATCTACAATAAATATTCTTGAGTCCTGTGGTTATCAGGTTAAGCTTGCTCCTGTAGACTGCTGTGGAACTCCCATGCTTACAAATGCTCTTTTTAATGAGACCCGGGAGATTGCAGGGAAAAACACTGCTCTTTTTCTGAAATATATAGAAAAAGGTTATAAGATTGTTACTACCTGTTCGAGCTGTGGTCTTTCGTTAAAACAGGAATATGGAGATATACTCTTAAATGAAGAGGCAAAGATCCTTGCCTCTCATGTCTGGGATCTCTTTGAATTACTGGAAGAAGAAGAGTCTCTACCCTTTACTAAAGATAAAGAAAAAATAGATAAAGCTTTTTACCATGTCCCCTGTCACTTAAAAGCACAGGGTACAGGCATACCGGCAGCTAAAATTTTAAAGGAATTTTCTGTAAAAGAACTAATAGTGGAAGATTCTTACTGTTGTGGTATTGCAGGAACTTATGGGTTCAAAAAGGAAAAACATAATTTATCACTCCAGATTGGTTCTTCTCTATTTAAAGCTATAAAAGAAAGCTCTCCTTCTCTTGTAATTACTGACTGCGGTACCTGCAAAGTGCAGATATTTGATGGAACAGGTATTAGTGTTAAACATCCGGCTTTATTGTTAAATGAATATCTTAACTAATATTTCTATCTGTTTTTTCTCTTTCTATACTGTAAAAAAGTTTTTCTCGGAAGTTCGACAAGTAAAGGTCAAAAATGAGGGGTTAAAGTGTCATAAATCCTTTAGATATGCGGGTGCCATTTTTTTTGGGCCAAATTTCCACGTGTCACGTCTATATAATAATACTTGACAAA
>JAKJGF010000283.1 GCA_022704525.1 Bacillota bacterium
TTTTTATCATAAATATCACCTGTAACACCCCAGGCAAACTTTTTTTCCGGCGATGCTCTATCTAAATTTACAGCAACACTGTAAATTCCATCTCCAGCCTTTTTATCTCCATGTGTTCCATCATCATACATTTTTATTCCTTTACCCTGATTCCATTTAGGATCAAATTTACCTGTTTCTGGATTAAAAGTTCCTTTTAATTCTAAATCTCTTATATTGGAATGCCCCCCTGTATCAAACATAAATTTATAGGTAGAGCTATTCGGGTCATAATCTTCTTTTGATAAAATATCATGAGAAGAAGTATGAGCATATTTTACATCTTTCATAGGTGGAGCTATTATATTTAAATCATCTACTCTACCACCTATAGAGACAGAATCGGAAGGCCCTTTATTTTCTTCAGGTGCCTGTCTTTTTATCTGATTATTTGCTATTTGCTGTGACTTGGTTGAATCTATCTTCATAATTTCACTCTCCTTAAGAGGTAATATTCTATTAGTTTAAATTTTACTTGAAATAAATAAATAAATAAATAGTATTTTGTTAAAAGATTGTTAACTTTCGAATAAATAATTATTTATTGGAAAAATTTTAATAAAAGCTGTCTGCTGTCTGCTGATAGCTAAAAGCTATTATGCACAAAAGCGAAGTTTATCTTCTTTAATCTGATCTACTACATGATTTAAATCAGGATAATTACCATATTCCTGCCAGATACCGGATCTCCAGATCCAGTAAAGTTGCCATAGATTTTCATTTTCTCCATATATCATTTTGGCTACAGGAAGATGGGTGGGTTTTCCCTGCTCATCCAGAAGTTCTTCTTTGATTTCATAAACTATATATCCCCCTTCTGATGTTCCAGTTACTACATGTTTTACTTTTGACCCCTGAGTTGTTGAAAAGGCTGTATTAAGCTCTTTTAGTATTCCTTCATCCGGATGGGGAATATTATTACCACCTTTTATCCATATCTGTGTTTCACTTTTCCCTTCCTGACTTTTCTTAAGTGTTCTGAGATCAGTTCTGGTGCTAAATATACAACGTGATGGTGTGTGATATTCCGGAGAATTATACCTCATGTCACCCAGTTCTATTTTAGACAGATCATATACAGGAATGGTTATTTCCTTTTCAGGCTTTTTTTCTCCTATGACTTTTTTTATAGCATCCAGCACAGGAGGTGTAAGAATTTCTCCGCCACATTTAAGACAGACAAGGGCCGGAACATTTTCTATAATAACAGGTAACCCTTCATCAAATCTGTTATAAGTTATCAATTTATTTTCAAGCTTACCTTTGCAGAATTCACACTTCACGACTATTCCTCCCAATCATTAACACATTATGTATATTATAGCATAAAGATAATTTCGTGAGAAGTGAAAAGTGAAAAGTGAAAGGGAAACTTGTAGTCCTTTCAAGCTTTACGTCTCACGTCTCACATTTCATGTCTCACATTTCACATATTTAATTCTACAATAGTCACCCCTGCTCCTCCCTCTCCCACTCCTCCCAATCTAAAAGAATTTACCAGAGGAGAAGTTTTCAGGTAGTCTCTTACTGCTGCTCTCAGAGCTCCCGTGCCTTTTCCATGGACAATTCGTACTTCTTTATGATGGGCAAGAGTGGCATCATCAAGATATTTTTCGAGCATAATAAGTGCTTCTTCTACTCTTTTACTTATAAGCTTCAGTTCTCCCGAAACTGATATGGATTTAAGGGAACTTACATAGTTATTATAGGTTTCCTCGGGGCTTTTGTAATCAGCCCCTGTTGCTCTGGCAAGGTCAGAGATTTTAGCTGTCATATTCATCATACCTGCCTGAAGCTTTACTTCTTTGCTTTCTGCAAACACTTCAGTTACATAGCCCTTGAGACCGAGAGATATTACCTCTACATAATCTCCCGGGCTTACCTTTTCAACCGGTTCAGGTAATTTAACAGGTAATACTGCAGAGATGAAATCTTCTACCTTTTTCTCTTCCATGCCGAGATTCTTTTGCAGTTCTTCAATCATTGATAAAGCTTCAGGAAGATTAATATTTTTCTGGTTTTTTAGTAATTTTTTTAGTGTCTGACGGGTTTCTTTAACTTCTTTCTGTGCAGATGAGAGTAATCTCTGTGATTTTTCTATAAGATCTTCAGTTGTTTTTTTTCTGTATAATTTTTCTTCTTCTAATTCTATTTTAACCCTTCTCTTTAATTCTTCTAATTCTATTTTTATAATTGAGGCTTTTTCTTTTTCTTCAGAAATAGTATCACTGTCAATTTTTATCTTTTCAAGAAGGCTGTCTACTTCAAAAGTATTTTGTGGAAGGTTTTCTCTGGCATTTTCTATTATCTCCGGCAGGATTCCAAGTCTTTCTGCAATGATAAGAGCCTGACTTCTGCCCGGTTGTCCTATGGAGAGATGATATGTTGGACTGAGAGTTTCTATATCAAAATCCACTGAAGCGTTTTCCGCTTTCGGGTGGATGGCTGCAAAGGCTTTCATTTTGTTATGATGGCTTGTAACAATAGTGAGACTACCGCATTTTATGAGATATTCCAGTATAGATATGGCAAGGGCTGCTCCTTCTGAAGGATCTGTTCCTGCTCCCAGCTCATCTAAAAGTACCAGGGAATTTTCATCAGCCAGGGTAAGTATTTTGCCTATTTGTTTTATATGAGATGAAAAAGTGCTTAAACTCTGAGCTATACTCTGCTCATCTCCTATATCTGCATATATACCTTTGATACAGGGAATTAATGTTCCTTCTCCGGCAGGAATAAAGAGTCCTGTTTTAGCCATTAATATAAAAAGACCTGTCATCTTTAATGTTACTGTCTTACCGCCCGTATTGGGACCTGTTATTACGAGACATTTAAAATTTTCACCTATTTCAATACTTATGGGTACTATTTCTCCTTTAATAAGAGGATGTCTGCCCCGGATTATTTTGATTTTCTTTTCCTTTGTAATAACAGGTCGAACTGCTCTTAATCTGTGAGCTAATCTTCCTTTTGCTATAATTAAATCCATATCTGTGAGAATTTCTAAATTATTCTCTATAAACTCTACTTCTTCACTGATCATATGAGATAATTGTCTTAATATAGTTTCAATCTCTTCTTTTTCTTCAAGAAGAGCTTCTCTTAATCTATTGTTTTTATCTACCAGGGAAAGAGGTTCCATAAAGAGTGTAACTCCGCTGGAAGATTGATCATGAACAATTCCTTTGAATTGATTTTTGTATTCCGCTCTCACAGGCAGTACATAACGTCCTTCTCTTGTGGTTATAATTGTTTCCTGAAGCATTTTGCTATGATGAGAAGATTTTAATATTTCTCCCATTTTTGAACTTATAGTCTGACGTAAATCTTCAATGGTTCTTCTTAAAGAAGAAAGCTTTGGAGATGCATTACTATAAATTTCACCTTTTGGGCTTATGGAGGTATTTATTGCTTCCACTATATCTTTATAAGGTTTTAAATATTGAATCAGTCTCCAGAGGAAGGGATATTTATCTTTTTTACTGTTAAAAAAAGCTCTGATTGTTTGAAGAACCTCAAGATTCTGAGCTACATCTAAAAGCTGATGACAATCAAGCCTTCCCTGATGGCGGGCAATTTTTAAGGCTATCCTTATGTCTCTGATGCCTCCATAAGGAATTTCTCCTTCATCAAGGACTCGAAAAGCTTCTTCTGTCTCATTCAGCATAGATCGCACTTCATCTATATCATCTGAAGGAAATAAAGCAAGAGCTTTTTCTTTTCCAATCTGAGATCCTGCCTCCTCTGCAAGAAGGTTCAGTATCTCATTGTATTCCATTATTTTTAAACTATGGTTATCCATTCAGTCGTGAGTCGTGAGTCGTGAGTCGTGAGACGTAGTCTGTACTTTACCTGTTACGCATCACCCTATCACCCATCACATATTCACC
The DNA here is from genome assembly GCA_022704525.1 of Bacillota bacterium. GTDB lineage: Bacteria > Vulcanimicrobiota > SpSt-956 > SpSt-956 > JAKJGF01 > JAKJGF01. Next base: position 3,930 of record JAKJGF010000283.1, read on the forward strand.
TACTTCTTATTAAAATCGGCATTAGCTCCAGTCAAAATAAACCTTTTAATGTTTAAAGCAATCAGCAGTCAGCTTAAGGAAAAAAGCTGAAAGCTGAGGGCTGAAAGCTGAAAGCTTAAAGATAATAGATCACAGATTCTTGAGATTTTAACAATTTGTATATATTTTTAAGTTGTTCGTAATCTTCAAGATAGACACTGATTGAATAAGAGGAATATTTTTTCTTTGAACTTTCCTTTTTTTTTATATTTCCAGATAGATCAGTCCTTACTATTATTTCTATTTCCTTACGAATTTTTTCTATGTCTAATTTATCATTCTGGCCTATAATTTTAAAAACATAATCACCTGGAAAAGTTATGAGACCTTCCATTATTTCTCTTTTTTCAGGGAAATTATCAAGCATAATATATTTTTATTTCTTTTCCTTTTCCCTCATTTTCTTGAATTTCTCCAGGTGGCTTGAGTATTTGTACTGAGTCCAGCAGCTATGACAGAAATGATTTTCTTCAATCTGTTTTCCTATACACTTTTCGCAGAGACTCTTATCACAACCTGTACATGTGGCCACTTTTTCCACATCTTTATGCCATGCACAGAATTGTCTGGTTTCTTTTACTTCTGTTTCGGTTCTACTGCTTACATCCTTTGCCCATGTCTGAAACCTTTCCATATCGATACTTCTTGCTTTACCCCTTCTGACGCCGAAAATACTTTCACTGCTCTGAATTATTTCATCTTCATAATTATTTTCCAATTCCTTAAAGGCTGTCATCATTTCTTCAGGTGTACCGAAAAGTTGATATTTACTTGCATCTCTCATATACCATTTATTGTCTTTTCTTCTGAGGATAATTTCTCCTTCCATCCTGACTTTGACGATATTTCTTAAGTAATTTCCCATATCATCCAGATTATCAACTTCCACCCAGTTTCTTTCATCCATTAAAACCCATTTACCATCTTTAGCACTGTAGCCAAGTCTTATTTGGTGCTGATATTCTGCCATGTTCATACATCTCCTTATAATATAAAAATTTATTACATTATAATAGCATATTTTTTTATTTAAGTCATTATTTAAAGGAAAATCTCTTATTAAATAGAATTTATAGTGTCTATATTATTTGTAATTTAGTAAAGGAGAATTGTTATGTCTGAAATTAAGAAAAAGATCATCGGTCTTATGGATCCGAATCACTATGCTTTTCTGAGGTCTCTTGAAAACCTCATTGCATATCAGAAACCGGTAATAAAAACCAAAACTCAAACCTGTGAGGTTGTAACAGAAAGGGTAAAGTGCAAACCCTATGATGTGCTGGATGCACATATATATACGAATTTCGATGTTATTATGAACAGAGGATCTCACTGGAATCCTCACAGGAACAGTCTTTTTACAGTTTTATCCACAAAGGTGCATATGATATATAATATGTTTTCCTTTAAAACCATTGATAAAAATGCCGGTTATGGACAGATGCATGAACTTGGAATTAACATTCCTGCTACCTGGGCTATTCC
>JAKJGF010000057.1 GCA_022704525.1 Bacillota bacterium
ACGGCTTTTTCTTCTCTTCTGCTAGAGACGGCTTTTTCTTCTCTTCTGCTAGAGACGGTTTTTTCTTCTCTTCTGCTAGAGACGGCTTTACTACTTTCTTTACTTTAACTATTTTCTTGACTGTTTTGTCTTTTACTTTTTCTTCTTTACTTATTTCTTTTTTTACTTTACTTACATTAGATTTTTTTATTTCTTCTTCTTTTATATTTGTAATATCTTCTTCTTTATCCATATCTTCATAAGTAAATAAACTGACTTTCTTTTCTTCCTCTTGCTCTATTTCAGCAAATTCCAGAGATACCCCTCTATTTTGAATCCCCTCCTCTCCTGCTGAAAAAGAGAAATCCAGAGAAAAACCACTGGTTCCTGAAAGATCAGGTTTTTTCTCTTCAAAAAAATCAAGTCCCTGAAGTCCGGAATAAACTTCTACTGATGGTAATTCTTGTTCTGTTTCATCTCCTATAATTAGACTCACTGTCTTCCCGGATTTTTCTATCTTAATATCTGAAACAGGCTTTTGAGAAGAATTATTATTTAAAATCTCTACATTATCGATTATACTTTGTGAAGATATTTTATCTGTCTTATACAGTAAAAAGTCCTTTTTTTCTTCTTTCTGTGATGCCAGAGATCCAGCTTCTTCAATAGAATAACAGAGAATTTCATTATCATCTTCAGTAGGAGACGGATAACTCAAAGTATTATCACTTTTTTCTTTACCTGTTGATACTATTTCTTCATATTTATACTCTTTATCATCTTCCTCGGCCGGATATGTAAGTATATGTGCACCTTTTTCTTTCCCTGTCTCCGGCGCCAGTACTTCATATTCGTAATCTTCTTCTTCTTCTGCTGGATATATAAGCACATCTTCCCTTTTCTCTTTATTTACCTCAGATAAAACTATATCTTCATATACATAATCGCCCTCTTCTTCAACTGGATAAATCAATAGCCCCTCACTTTTATCATTTTTATTTTGAACATCAGGTAAAGGTTCAAATTTATAATAATCTTCTTCATTTTCTTCTATTTTATATTGCAGGATTTCACCTTCTTCTGTTTTCTCAGGTAGAGGTGGTAAATCTTCTATATATTTTTCATCCATCGGAAGAATATCATACAGGATAATTTCTTCCTCAAATTCTGTTATTGTCTCTGTAGATGATGTTATAATCTTTACAGTTTTTTTCAGTTCTTCATAAGGTTGATAAATGTTATTTCCTTCATAAGCCTTTAAAGCCAGGGCTTCCATATCCGGGACTTCTACCGGTGCAGGTTTATCATCTGCAAAGATATATCCTTTCGCTGACTCCGGATAATCTTTCCAGAGTCTTTTACCTACTTTGACATTATGATAATGGATACGATAATCTTTGATATTTATTATATCTTTATCCCACAAAGGACTGCCTTTAAAAGGGAGTTTTACTGTCTCATCAGGTGTATACCTGCTTTTAGGAACTTCCAGATAAAGCTCTTCTTCTTCTTCTGCAACATTTATGGTTATGCGATTTTGTTCCTCTATTTTTTCTGCTTCCAGTATGGCATATATTTTTTCCTCTCCTTTTATTTTTAAACAAATATCACATCCTTTTTTAGAGCCCACAGTAATTCTATCGCCATGTTTTTGAAAAAATTTCTTATCACTACAGTCCAGAATAAATACCTTAAAACCTCTGGGATTAAATACTTCAAAATTTCCTTCAAGTTTTATTATCTGTTCTATGACTTTCTTTTTTACAATATAACGAAATACCAGAAAAGCGAGTGCGAATATTATTATACTCCCCAATGATAATGTTTTATATATTCCGGGGATAGGTAGTCTGATCTCAGGAATACAGGACTTCATATAATTAAGATATCCTGTTTGTAATTCATATCTTTTAGTATAACCTGTTATCTGCAGTGTTTTTCCCCAGTTTATCTTTGCCATATTGTTATCATTTGTTTTAACATAACATAATCCGAGTCCAAAATACCACCCTGAAGCGTCCTGTTCTTTTACAGTTTCAATTTTATCTTGATAATACTTAAAAGCTTTTTTCAGAGATTTATCTTGATAACTTACTGAGGATATATAACCTTCATGTGCTTTAATACAATCAGAATCCAGAGCAAGAGCTTTTTTATACTCATTTTCAGCATCTTTATAATTTCCTAACGCTATATAAGTGTCTCCCATGTCCAGACACTTTTGTATTTCCTGTTCCAATATTGTAGTTCTTCCAGGGTCATTACTCCCCTGTCCATATCCGGGGGAAAAGAACAAAAAAACTGTTATTATAAAATAAAGGGGGAAAAAACTTTTTTTTACATAAGACATATATTATATTCTGCCTTTCTGTAAACAGACTTCACCTTTTAGATTACAGATTAAGAATTCTCTAAAAGCTAAAAACCGAATATCTATCCTTTAATTGCATTTAATATATGTTTTACAGTCTTAATCAGTTCCATATTATCAAAAGGTTTTGAGAAATAATGAGCTACTCCCAGGGATTTACTTTTCTCAATATCTTTATCCTGAGATTTTGCTGTGAGTATTATAATAGGTATAGCACCTGTTCTGGGGTTTAATTTCAGCTGTTCACAGACTTCCCATCCATCCATTTCCGGCATCATAATATCCAGTATTATTATATCAGGTAAGTAAGTTGAAGCTTTATCTAAGGCTTCCTTTCCATTTCTTGCTATTTCAACTATAAATCCTTCCAATTCGAATGTCTGTGTAAGTAATTTAGATATAAATTTGTCATCATCTGCCAGCAAAACCCTGTATTTCTTCAATTCTTCATCTTTCGGAAGTTCTTCAATTACCTGAGTAATATAATTTTTTACCCATGGATCTGTTTCTAACTCAAGATGTTCCATTATAGGTTTTCTTGCCTGACTTTTCCAGAGTTCTGCCAGAACTTTTGCTGCCTGACTCCGAACATTTTTACTCTCATCTTTGAGTGAATTTATTATGCTTTCACCTGCACTGCTGTCATTTAATACACCAAGGGCATTAAGAGCATTAAACCTTGTATTCCAGTCAGAATCACTCAATGCTTTAATTAGATAAGGAGTAGCAGAAGGATTCCCCAGTTTGCCCAGTGCTTCTGCTACATTTTTTCTCACTTCCCAGTGTGGATCCTCAAGGGCTTTCAGAAGATCACCCAGACATTTTTCATCTCCAATTTTTCCCAGTGCTTCTGCTGCAACGCTCCTGGCTTCATAACTTTCATCTTTCAGAAGTATTCTGGAAATAGGTTCAACAGCTGACTTTTCCCTCAATTTACCGAGACTTTCAGTAGCATTTCTCCGAACTTTCCATTCCTCACTGGAAAGAACATCTATCAAAACTGGAATTATTTCAGGAAATTTAATAACCCCTGCACATTCAGCAGCACGGGCAGCTATAGCAGAGTTATCATCCTTTATAGCTGCTATTATTCCATCAGATTTTCCCAGCAAGGCAAGAGATTGAGCTACTTCTACTCTTATTACAGGATCGGAGAGTAATCTTTCCATTTGTTCAATAACTCTTTTATCGCCCAGTTTCCCGAGATTTATAACAACCTGTTTTTGAACTCCCGGGCTGGGATCCATAAGAGCATCGCAGAGAGCTGTACTGGCTTCTCTAAATCCCAGATCACCTAAAGCTTTAGCTGCCAGTTCTCTTACAGATGCAATTTCATCCTTTAAAAGTGCACATGTCAAAGGTTTAAGAGCCATAGGATTCCCAAGTTTCCCCAGTAACCAGATGGCCTCTTTCCGGGCATTCTCATCTTTACTGGTTAACTGATTAATTAATTCATTAATTTTTTCTTCCATAAATTACAACAGAGAAAGTACCACAATTTTATTTATGCAGTCTTACTCCTTCATCACCTGCTTTCTAATGCGTTTCGAGTTCTGAGTTTATTACCTGAGTAATCTTTAAACCAATAATTCCTGCAAATAAGTTTTTGCATTTTCTACTTCCGAACCATTTGGATCTAACTCAAGATATTTTTTTAGATGTTCTATAGTCTCTGATTTTTTATTTTGTTCTTTATAAGCAAGAGCAAGTTCATAATGTATTTTAGGTAAATTTGAAGCTTCTGGAAGGGCTCTTTCTAAATGTTCTACAGCTTCATTTATTTTATCATCCTGAGTGGAAAATACTCTTCCCAGAGCATAATGAGCAAAGCAGTCATTTGGTTCTATTTCAAGAACCCTCTTATAATGGCAGATAGCAGATTCTATATCCCCTATTGCATTGTACGAAAGTCCAAGTTCATAATGACCGATAACATTATCAGGGTCAATTTTAACAGCCTCTTCATAATGATGAATTGCTCCATTAAAATTTTTATTTTCGTAATATAATAATCCTATATTACAATGAGCAAAAAGGCAAGATTCTACATCACCTATACTTATGGCCTTATTATAATATTCTATAGCTCTTTCGGGATGACCGAGATCTTTGTAAATAGCTCCCAGATTATTGTATGCCCAGGTATAGTTGGGATTTATCTCAAGTATTCGGTTACAGTATTTAATACCCTCATCCATATTACCCATTTCGTAATTAATCATACAAAGGGAATTGTAAATTTCTAGATTATCACAGGTAAATTTTAAAGCCTTTTCATATTGTTCTAAGGCAAGCGTTAATTCACCATTTTCTTTATAAATTTCTGCCTGCTTTATACAATTCACCAGGGACTCCTTTTCTAATTTTTCTAGATTTTCTAATTCTTCCTGTATTTTCTTAATACTTTCACTCTCCGGTGGTATCATATCAAGAGCCTGTTGAAAATAAACCTTAGCCTGCTCCGCGTCACCGCAATTCAGATAAATTTTCGCCATAGACTGATAATAATCAGGGTTATCAGGTTCTAAAAATATCAGTTTTTGATAATGGTGTATTGCCATTTCGTGGTTTCCCTGAAGTTTATATATATTACCTATGGCCAGTAAAGAATGTTTATCATCAGGGTATTCTTCCAGTATAACTTCATAATGTTTTATGGTACGATTAAAGTCCTGTCTGGACTGATAACAAAGAGCCAGACCTCTATGAGCATCAATATTTTTGGGTACTTCTTTTAATATTCTCACATAGAAATTAATTGCTTTTTCTATATCTCCATTATTAAAGTAAATATTTGCCAGAACAAACAAAGTATGAATATCTCCCGGATTAAGTTCAAGAGCTTTATAATAATTATTTTCAGCAAGAGCTATCTGATTTAATTTTATATGGAGGTCTCCCAGTTTAACAAAAGCTGTAATATTTGTAGCATCAATCTCTGTAATTCTCTCAAAACAATCTAGGGCCTGAAAAAATTCATTTATTTTTTCATAACATATACCCAGATTTTCCAGAGTTGGTACAGCATATGGATCCAGCTCCAGAGTCTTAAGATAATATTCTATGGCCATTATACAGTCATTGCCCTGCTCGCAAAGGATGGCCAGATTGTAATATACATCAGGATTTGTTGAACCTTTTTCTGCAGCTATTCCAAGATATTTCATTGCTGCTTCATAATTTTCTTCTTCTAAATAATTTATTCCGATTATATAGTTTGCATCAGGGTCATGGGGGAACTGTTTTATTATTTTTTCTGCATACTTAAGGGCCATATCCAGATTATCTTCTTCTATATATATAGATGTGAGTAATTTAAGTACTTCATAATTTTCTTGATGGAAATCCAAAGCCCTTGTCCACATCTGAATTGCAGAATTATTATCCCCGTACTCTTTATAAATTAATCCTGTATTTATATAAACATTTATATTATCTGTATTGTTCATTACAAGTTTTTGATAATAATTAAAAGCTGTATCATAATCTTTCTTCTCCATAGAAATATCAGCCAGAAAATTTAGAGCATTTATATTATGCGAATCTAACTCCAGAATCTCTAAATATAAATTTTCACATTTATCGTAATCACCTGTATCTCTGTATAAGTTTGCCAGGATTAATTTTATCTCTAAATTAGAAGAGGATACTGATAAGATTCTTTCATATAAATCTATAGCAGATTTTTTATTCCCAGAGTTTATATATATACCGGCCAGGTTATCAAGTGCTATAGAGTTTAAAGGTTCTATTTTAAGAACCGTAAGATAGGTATCTATTGCCTTTTCAAATTTATTTTGCTGTGAATAAAGCTCTGCCAGTTTATTATAAATTTCTATATTATGAGGATTAAGTTCTATAGCTTTCTGATAATTATTAATAGCCAGACTGGTATTACCTCCCTCAAGAAGGTAAATATTACCCAGGTTAATATAGGTCTCTATATCCCCGGCATCACATTCCTGGGCCTTCATATAATACTGAAGGGCATGACTCATATTTCCTGTTTTTTCACAGATCTTTCCAAGTTGATTATATAAACTGGCAGAGGGTTCACATAAACTTAAGGCTATTTCCATATGTTTATAAGCTTTTTTATATTGTTCAACTTCCCCGTAAATTTCAGCAAGATTCAGGTGTATTATATCCAGATCAGGTTCTATTTTAAGAGCATTTTCAAAGTTTTCCAGAGCAATCTCCATAGAACCTTTAGTTTTATATATTATGCCTATATTAATATAAGCATCAGTAAACATAGGATTTATTTCTATTACCTTTCCGTAATGAAAAAGAGCTTTATCTAATTCATCCTTTCTATGATATATATAACCGAGATTATTATGCCAGTCCAGATTATGGCCCTTCATTTCTATAGCTTTTAAATAATACTTTTCAGCATCTTCATAATGTTCCCTGGCGAAACTTATATTTCCCAGTTCAGAATACACGGTGGCATTTTCTATTCCAAAGTCCAGAGATTGTTTAAGATAATTCATAGCCACATCAATTTGACCTGTTCTGCTTGCTATTATACCGAGATTTGCATATACGGCAATCAAATTCGGATTTATTTCTTTAGCTTTAATTGCATAGTTTCTTGCCAGGGTAAAATCCTCTAAATCTATATAACAGCTGGAAAGCCCCAGATATGCAATGGCCATATCAGGTTTCAGATTTATAACTTTAAGGTAAGTATTAATAGCTTTATCAAAATGGCTTAAAGCTTTATAAACAGAAGCAAGACGATAAAGAACATCTACATTACCGGGAAGATTGGTTGCCGCTTTTTGCAAATGAACTATAGCCTTACTGAATTGACCTGTTTCACAATAAAGCTCACCTAATTTATAATTAATCATATTATCCTCAGGATACTGCTTTGTAAGTATTTCACAGTATAATATGGCATTATTCAGGTCATTATTTATAATATAACACTCCACCAGCATTGACAGTGCCATACCATAAGTCGGGTCTATATCTATAGCTTTTCTATAGTGTTCTATAGCAAGTAGAAGGTTACCCTCTTCTCTATGAACCTCTCCAAGATCATAATATACATCAGGATTCCTGGGATTAGCTGACAGTAATTGTTGAAGTTTCTCTATTTTTTTGTTCACCTGTTATCACTTCTGTCTAAATCAGCTTTTAGCTTTCAGTTTTATTTTTATGCTGACTGCTGATAGCTTTATAAATTAGTAAATTCTTTTATATCATATCTATCATAAACAATATCCAGTGTCAAGGAAAGTTCTAATGCCGGCTAAAAAGTATTAGAAGATACCCTTCACGTATTAAAGCAGCAAAATCCATACTTATAGCAACAGAACAATGTATAAGAATACCATAAATTATGGAACGTGTACGAAGAGCAATCATTCCAAGTATAATTCCGGCCAGAATAGAAGCCAGAGCTTCCAGAAAAGGCTTCTGAAAATGAATCATACAATAAGGTATTACCATAATAAAAATAGCATAAATTCCAAATTTTTTTTCTAATTGAAAGAGAGTATATCCACGAAAAAAGAATTCTAGAAAACAAAATTGCATACAATAAAATATTTCAAAAATCAAAAAATAAATCCATTTCCCGGGAGGAGGCTGGATAAATGGGTAAGTATTCAGAAAGGACTGTTGAAAAGCTGCAATAAGAACACCTACAAGAACTATTAAATATAATACAAAATAAATCCAGAGATGTTTGCCTATTCCTTTTATTTTTAGTCCATATTGAATTATACTTTCTTTAAAAATAAAAATTGTTATGAAAGATGGTATAATAAAATATGAGAAACAACATCCACATGACCAGTAAATTGATGCCCAGAACTCTGTTTCCCAGGTAATAGGAGCCTGAGGATAAATTTTTCGAAAAATATACAAATAAAAACTGCCATTCCCTATAAATCTATTAATAGCAAGGCACAGTGCAACACTTACCATTACAGTTATAACTTTGTAATCAATTTCTTCAGTTTTGAGGTTAAAAAATCTCCTCATGCTGAGGAAATCAAGTAATTTTAAATCTGTATATGTATTTTTTTCCATAATTAATAAAGCAATTTTGCAAGAGCTATAGATTTAAGTCTGGTTTCCGGCGAATCTGTCCTGGATGGAAGTATAACAGGGAAATCTGCACCGGCCACACAGGCAGCCACTTTGGCTCTTGAAAAATAGGTTAGAATTTTATAAAGTATATTCCCTGTTTCTATATTATGTAATACCAGTATATCAGCTTTACCGGCGACAGGGCTTTTTATACCCTTAATCCTGGCCGCTCTTTCTGAAATAGCATTATCTAAAGCCAGTGGACCATCTACTATGGCATTTTTTATCTGGCCATTACTGGACATTTTGGCTATTATAGCTGCTTCTACTGTGGAAGGCATATCTTTATAATTAATCTTTTCTATAGGTGTAATCATAGCTACAAGGGGTAATGATAGACCGAGTTTATTTGCTATTTTTATAGCATTTTCTACGATCTCAACTTTATCAGAAAGGGTAGGGGCTATATTAATTCCTGAATCAGTAACAAATATTATCCTGTCATAGCCAGGTATCTCAAAAAGACCTATGTGACTCAAAAATCTTGCTCTTCCTTTTTCTTTTTTCTTTTCTTCTATAGGTTTCAAAAATTTAGAAGGAAGAGAAATTCCGTTCATTACTCCCTGGACTTCTCCATTATATACCATATCCACCGCTTTTTTATTTGCTTCATCTTCATCTACTATATGAATAAGCTTAAAATCATCTACTCTCTTTCCCAGATAACCTTTTATTTTATCACCATCACCTAAAATTGTAAAAAATGCAAGTTTCGTATCTATAGCTCGAACAAGAGTATCCAGTAAATCCGGGTCATGGGCACAGGAGACTGCAATTTTTATAGGATCTTTTTTTTCTGCTTTTGAACATAATTCTTTCATAGTTTTGAACATATTAATTCTACCTCCCTTATTACTATAGACAGTGCAATGGAAAGTAATTTTGTTTCCTCCGAATCAGCCCTTGAAGTTAATATGATGGGAGCCTTTGCTCCTGCCACTACACCGGCCATCCTGGCTCTTGCGAAATATACCAGTCCTTTATAAAATACATTTCCTGCATCAATATCATTTACTATAAATATATCTGCCTCTCCGGCTATAGGGCGAGAATAACCTTTAACTCGAGCCGCTTTTCTGGAAACAGCCAGATCCAGAGAAATAGGACCTTCTATTTTTGCTCCTTTTATTTGTCCACAATCTCCCATTTTCGCTATTAATGCTGCATCAACACTGGAAGGTATGGAATCAAGCTCAACCCTTTCAAATGGTGTAATGAGTGCCAGATTTGGTTCAGTATTACCAAGACAATGAGCTACATATATAGCATTTTTACAGATATCTACCTTTTCCTGAATATCTGGTTTTATATTTATTGCTGCATCAGATAAATACATTAACTTATCTACACCATCTACTTCAAAGACTCCTACGTGGCTTAAAATTTTATCAGTTCTTACACCATTTTCCTTATTCAGTAAAACCCTCAGGAATGTACCTGTAGTTATATCACCTTTCATTAACAAATCAATCTTTCTGCTATGAAACAGATCCAGAGCCTGAAGAGCTGCTTTCTGAGGGACAGGTTGATTTATTATTTCAATTTCTGCAGAAGCTAACTGAATTTTCTCTATAAGATTTTTTATCTTTCCTTCGTCTCCTATCAATATAGCCCGGGCAATATTTGCGGAAACAGCTGTTTTCACCGCTTCCAGTACATCCTCATCTTCAGCTGCCACAACACCTATAGTCTTTTTTTTACTTCTTCTGGCCTGTTCCATTAGTTCTTCCATATTTTTAAGCACAGTATTCACCTTATTTACCTCCCTGTATATTTTCTAACTGGAAATTTCTCCTTCTACTACAATAATCCTTCTAGCTAAAAAGATAGACAGAAAAGTTCTTATCTGATAAAATAGAAAAATATTAATATTAATAAATAATAGAGGTAAAATTTATGGATAACCTCAGAAAAAAAATAAATAAAACAAATCAAAAAATAAATAAAATCAGAGATATAAAACTGGCTAAAGAAGAAAAATTCAAAAAAGACATTTATGAGGAATTAGAAAAACAACTTCTCCCGGACTCGAAAATAAAAGAATTAAAAAAAATAAGGGAATTTATCCAAAAATACGAAAAATAAAAGGATATCTTACGTGTTAGTAGAAAAAATAAAACTCAATCATCTGGCAAAAATTCTTTCTGAAAGCCATAACCGTTTACCGAGGAATAGAATGATATTTTATATATTATCTTCATCATTAATTTTTTTGTTAAGAAGAAAATTAAAAAAATATCCTATGGAAATAGATAATATTATACTTGATATGGATAGGACTCTTCTTACAACAAATATGGGGAAAGAAGCCCTTATATTGTGTCATGGTAAAGAAAAAGCTGATTATATAGAACACTCTATTATGAGAAAAGTTGCCAATGGTGTTATTAATATGGGGGATGCTATGTTAATGGGAATTAATCATCTTGTAGAAGGGAATTTTACCATAGAAGGTTATAACAAACTTGCGGAAAGATGCATGAAAGGTGAAATTATCAGAGAAAACTTATTAAACTCCGTATTAAAGCTTCAGAACAAAGGTAAAAAAATTGTTCTGGCTACTATGAGTTCTCAGGCTGTAGCTCTCTCTCTTGCCAATAAATACGGATTTTTTGGTGCCATAGGAACTATAGAAAACTATAACGATAATGGTAAGATGACTGGTTGCAGTCAAATAATTTGTGAAGAAAATAAAGACATAAATGGAATCAAATTCAGAACAAAGACTTATATTTTAAAAGAAATGTTTCAAGAAAATAATTTAGTATTTGATCCAAGGAAAACAGCAGTTATAACTGATGATCTGACAGACTTACATATTATGAGGGAAGTAGCTATGGCAATATTTCTTTTAGTAAAAGAGCCTACAAAAATTCAAAAATTGTGTTACAGATTAAAATTATTTGATCAATCTATATGTGAAAATTGTGATCTTGAAAAAATAATAAAGTAAATAATTTAAATACATAGGAATTTTCATTATTGTTAAATTATTATCTTCAGTAAAAATAAACCTTTTATGTTTAAAGCTATCAGCAATCAGCTTAAGGAAAAAAGCTGATTGCTGAGGGTCGAAAGCTGATTGCTAATAATAATTTATTTATATTTCCGGAGGTGAGAATAAATGTCTGAGAAAGAACAAGAAAGTAAAAAAATGTCATCTATCCCCTTTATGAATCCTCCACTGGGTCAGCAACCCAGAACACCTGCTGGAGGTACCTGGCATATGTCACAACTTAAAAAGACTATATCTGTTAGTACTGCAGAGGATATGCCGGAGGGTGTCTTAAAGCGAGATAGTAGTGATAGTTTTCAAACAACCAGGGATATAGAAGAAGAAAAAATCGGTTTTCAGCATGAAAAAGATGGTTTCAAAGAAGAAATAGATACTGAGCAAACTGCAATCGACGGTGAAGAAAGTTTTATTGATACAGAAACAGAAGAAGATGAAGAATTCTGGGAAAGTGAGGAAGATTATTTTCAGGAACTTGCAGAAAGAAATGCTTTATTGGAGGAGGCTCTCAGGGAAAGGATACAATCACCTTTCCCACCGGTTTACAATCAGATTATGAATTTATGTGAAGCTTTAAGTAAAGGTGAAAAAACCTTAAAGCCACCGGCATATTATATTGAGGAGCTAAATAAATATATAGAAAAGAAAACAAAGGTTTTCTCTGAATTACCAAAGGTTGATAATGATGCCATAACAAAAAGCAATCAATTAATGTTAGATGGGTTGACTTTACTTGTAGAAGTATGTAATACTCTGAAAAAATATATTGATTCTCCTGCTCCCTACCATATAGATCTGGCAAGACAGATTACAAAACAGGCGAATGAATTCTTTTCCCGGGGCAAAGATCTTTTACTGAGTGTAAAAATTGATGAAAAATCATAAAAATTCAAAAGAAGGATTTTAATAAATATTGAAGAAATCTAAATATAAATTAAATTTAAGGCATTATAGTTAGTTTCATAACAATCCATAATTAATAAACTCGTAAAGCGTAAAACGTGATGCGTAGTTATAATCACCCATTACCCATTACGCATCACGAATTATTTAAATTCTAATAAGTTATGAAATGCACTATAATGAATAAAATAAGGCGAGTCTTCAGCTATCAGCTACAATTTAGAATTATCTATATAATAGTCTAATAATAGAATTTTAAAATTTTTCTTATGTAATTTTTATAAAAGGTGACTGCTGATTGCTAGAAGTCTACAGAATAAGGAGACATTAATAATGAAGTATGTTGTTTTATGCCGATATATAATATTGTTCTGCATAATATTTATTATATCAACAGGGTGCAATTATTTTGAGGTATATAAAAAAACCGGTTATGTTAATAATTTAACAGCCGTAATAAAAAACCAGCAGGAGAAAGTTGATTCCTATATAACATTAACCAGTCAGAACTCAGCAGAAACACCTCCAGAGGAAGAACTGAAGAAAAATTTCCAGGAAATAAAAGATGCTTTTACTCAAAATAAAAAAGAACTTGAAGTTATTACGCCACCAAAAGATTATGTTGATGAGCATGATAATTTTATTAAAGCTTTTCAAAATTGTATTGATGCTGTAGACGCCTCAATTGCCATTTTAGATATAAAAGACGATAAAAGTAAAGCAGAAAAGATAGGGGAAACAAAAAATAAAATAGAAGAATATAAAAAACTTGTTAAAGCAGGTATAAATAGTATCAGTGTCGATTTAAGATGAACAGTTTTTACCTGTTTATACGGAAATATTCACCCATACCTATTCTCTCCATAACAGGAGGATGGGTGTAAAGAAACCATACGAAAGTATTATTCGGTGTAATCTCAGAGAGATTTTGTATGGCAAGTCTCTGTTCCACTTTTATAAATGCCTCCGGGTCATCAGTTAACTCCAGTGAAGTCCAGTCTGCCTGACGTTCAAAATACCTTGATATACTATTTTGTACAGGAAGGGTGAATAAATTTATAAGTATTATCATTAATAATATTAAAGGTAAACCCTTTATATCCCGGGGTGAGGAAAGACTAAAACTAATACCATATCTGGTTAATAAAATAAAAAGACAGAATAAAAAAGCAAATCCTCCTGTAATACATAGCGATATTCCCTTAATTATATGATTATATTTCCAGTGTCCCACCTCATGAGCTATTATAGAGGCAGTTTCTGCAACTGGATAGTTATCTTTTAATGTATCGTATAATACTATACGGGTTGTGCTGCCGAGTCCCATAAAAAAGGCATTCCCCTTCTTTGTCTGCCGGCTTGCATCCATAACATATATTTCCTGAATCTTTAACCCTGCTTTCTCACTTATCTTCAATGTTATACTTCTCAGGTCTCCCTCAGGGAGACGATGAAATTTATTAAAAAGAGGTAGTATTAAAACAGGTAAGAGATATGCACTGAGAACAACAAAGATTCCAAAGGCAGTGCCAGAAAAGAACCACCAGTGGTAAGGAAATTTTTTTATTATCAAATAAAATCCGCATACCAGGAAAAAAAATATTATAATACTTATCACTTCTGTAAGTAAATACTGTTTTAACCAGTCAGATAAAGGCTGATTGGAAAGAGCAAATCTGTGTTCATACAAATATCCTCTGTAAAGATGAAGAGGAAATATAATAATTTCCCATAAAACCAGAAGAAACACTCCGTAAAGACCTGCGCTGAGCCAATTTATACCATGGCATCTTTGTTCACAGAGAATTTTAAGTTTGCTCCCCAGAGGTGTGAGAATAAAAATGCTCAAAAAAATTATTATCAGAAGATTTTCCGCTAAAAGCATCAGGTATTTCGGAATTTTATAACTCTTTGCCAGTTCTATCTGTTCCTTTGAAAAATAATCTGACGGTTTCAGGTTTAATTCCTCTCCCGGAAAGGCCATAAGGGTACAGGGACGGAAAATAAAGATAATTACAATAATAATTAAAAACGACTTGAACATTTTATCTTCCTTTCCATATATAATTAGCTTTCAACTATCAATTTTCAGCTTGTTCCTCAGGTTGATTACTGATTGCTTTAAACATAAAAAGTTTCTTTTTATTGAAGCTAATAATTTAACAATAATGCAAATTTCTATGCCTTTCACTTTATGGGTCTAAATGTTTTATGTTTCAGGCCTCACAGAAATGCCCCTCTCCACTTTATGTTGTCTCTTTTAATCATAGCCTGAATGGCCAGGGCACATTCTATCCTTTTTTTCTGAAGGGCACAGCCTGTTTCATCGGGAATTCTTATGTCTTTATTCATAGAATAGGCATTTCCATAACATCCGCCGCTGCAGAAGAACCTGGCCCAGCAGTCGGGACAATTCTCTTTTTCAAAAATAGTCGTTTTATGAAAGGTTTTTCTTATATCATGTCTCTTTATACCATTGTATATATCTCCCAGGAGAAAATCCTCATAGTTTACAAGCTGATGACAGGGATAAAGTTCTCCTTTCGGAGTTACTGCCATATATTCAGTCCCTGCACCACAACCTTTAAGACGCCTTGAAAGACAGGGACCCCGGAATATCTCCATATTGAAATGAAAAAAGTTAAAGGTTTTTCCCCCTTTTAGCCTCTCCATATATATTTCTACTAATTTTTCGTATTCTCTTTCAAGAAATGGTATATCAGATTTTTTTATGGAATAATCTTTATCAGAAGATACCACTGGCTCAAGTGATATATTTTTAAAACCTTCATCTGCAAGATGAATTACTGTATCAGAAAAGTTTAAACTCTTCTTTGTATAGGTACCTCTTATATAATAATTTTTTTCTTCTCTTGAGAAAATTGCTTTTTTTATTTTCGGTAAAACCTCATAATATGTTCCGGAACCGTCAGGTTTTACTCTCATAAGATCATTTATTTCAGGTGGGCCATCAAGACTGAGTATAAGACTAATATTATGTTCATTCAGATAGTCAATTATTTCATCTGTAAGAAGTACAGCATTTGTAGTAAGAGTAAATCTAAAATTCTTATCTTTTTCATGTTCGATTTCTTTTGCTCTCTCTATTGCACTTTTTACTGCATCAAAGTTCAGCAATGGTTCTCCTCCAAAAAAATCTATCTCTAAATTCCTTCTACTACCGGAATTATCTGCAATAAAATCTATAGCAGATTTTGCTACTTCTAAAGACATATGGCTTCTTTTACGGCCAAACCCTCCTGTTTTTGCAAAACAATAACGGCATCTGAGATTACAGTCATGAGAAATATGAAGACAGATGGCTTTAACAGGTAAAAACTCCACTTCGTGAATAGTAGGAAATTTATGTGGCGGTGTAAATAAGAGGCCTTTATTTTTGAGTTTTATAAGTTCTTCCTGACCTTCAATTATGGCAGATTTTTCATATCTATCCTTCAGGTAAAGAAAAATATTTTCCTCCAGTGGGTTGGAAGAGCAGTCCAGAATATCCCATATTATGTCATCAATAATATGTAAAGCTCCTGAATTTACGTCCAATAGGAGCTTTACATCTTTTATTTTGAATTTATGAATATCTAGTTTTCGCATTCCTGATTGCTTACAGTACAGGAAGTTTTGCAGGCTGACTGGCAGGATGTTTTACATTCCCCACAACCTCCTTCCAGCATTTTTCCATAGGCAGATATGGTTATTGTGTCAATATGTTTTTTTGTTTCTTTTTCTTGCATATCAAGGGAACCTCCTTAAACTAAAGTACTTCACATATAATATTCCCATAAAGAATTTTTGTCAATAGCTTTTGAAGGGAAAATGCCGGTGAACTAGAAAATTAATGATGAAAGGAGAGATTACCTTGAAATTTAAAATTTTATTGATTATAACCATTTTAAGTGTTCTTACCTGTCTTGTTATGGCAGGAAATATGCCTCATTTAGTGGGGCTTAATTTTATGACAGGAGAAAAACCCACCTGTATTATTGTGGCAGATTTTAACAGGGATAAGATTTTCGATCTGGCCATTACAAATGAAAAAAACAATAATGTTTCCGTACTTCTTGGAAACGGTGATAATACCTTTCAGCCCCAGAGGACTTTTGGAGTTGGAGAAGAACCCAGTGCTGTCATAGCAGGAGATTTTGACAGAGATGGTAATGGTGATCTTGCTGTTACCAACAGAGGTTCAAATGATGTAACAATATTGCTGGGTACCGGAGACGGATATTTTCAAAAAGCTGCCACCTATCAAGTGGGAGAACAGCCAGTAAGCCTTACAGGAGGGGATTTTAATAAGGATATGATAATCGACCTGGCTGTGGCAAATTATAAATCAAATAATATCTCTATTCTTGCAGGTAATGGAGATGGATCCTTTCAGAATGCCGGGACAGTAGGTATAGGGAAAGGGCCTATTTCCCTGGGTGTTGGTGATTTTAACCAGGATTTTCTAATAGATCTGGTCTCTGTAAATAATAAATCGAATAATGTGTCTGTTTTTATTAATGAGCCTTGAGAAGTGAAGCGTGAGATGTAAGGGATTATGGTGTAGGGGCGAACACAGGGTTCGCCCGGATTTAGCTATGAACATATATGATGAATTCATCAATAACTTCAATGGAGAGATATTAAAAAAGGAATCTCTCTCCTGTCATACTTCCTTCAAAATAGGAGGGCCTGCAGACTTAATGGTTCTGGCAAGAAGTACAGAGGAAATAATAAAAGCTCTCCGACTTTCAATAGATCTTGTCATACCTTTTTTTATTCTTGGTGGAGGAACTAATATAGTTTTCTCTGATGAGGGCTTTCGGGGAGTAGTCATAAAAATCTTATCTTCAGGTTACAGGGTGAAAGATGAAATGGCATTTGTGGAAAGCGGTGTTTCTACCTTTAGTTTTGCAAAAAAAATGGCAGTAAGAGGACTTAAAGGGCTTGAGGCTTTAGGAGGACTTCCGGGCACTATTGGCGGAGCAATTGTTGGAAATGCCGGCGCCTATGGTTCTTCTATAGGTGATGTCCTTTCAGAAGCGAAGTTATTCTTATTGAATGAAAAAAAGATAATACATGTGAAAAGGGATTTTTTTGATTTTAAATATAGATACTCAAGACTGAAGGATAGAAGTATAAAAGCTGTAATTCTTTCTGCAGAGTTACTTCTAAAAAGAGGAGACCCGGAAGAACTTATAACCATTATGGAAGAAGACCGACATAAGAGAAGAACTCTTCATCCCACTGAACCTTCGGCAGGTTGTATCTTTAAAAATATAGTAGTAAGTGAGGATTTAAAAAAATATATAGAAAAGAGATTTCCAGAAGAAAAACTAATAGTTCATAATAAATTACCTGCAGGTAAATTGATAGATTTAATGGGTCTTAAAGGCAAATCTTTTGGAGATGCAATGGTTTCTCCTCTTCATGGAAATTATATAATAAATATTGGTAAAGCTACCTGCAGAGAGGTTAAAGAGCTTATTCAATTGATAAAAGAAAAAATACGGAAGGAATTTCATATAGAACTTGAGGAAGAGGTTTTTTTTGTAAAAAAGGTATAAAAATTATAATAGTGATAGGAGTTTTTATTTATTTCTGGAATCATTAAAAAATTAAGATAATGGAAGTTATATATTATGAAGAAATTATTACAGGCCATGTCTTTTCCTGTTATTGCCGGTGGGGCAGCTCCTCTCGGGACAGGAGAGAGTATGCTCTTTTTCGGTGGTATGGGATCTGACCTGAAGTTAAAAAATAAGACACTGAATTATACAAGATAAAAAATTTCAGGAGTTTTGCCAGTGGTAGAACCCCTGAAAGAACCTTTTCAAAAATTAACAATATTTTAACAATTATCTCTTGTAAATTTTCCTATTTTTCCTTAAACTTAAAATGTATAAAACTATGTAAGGATGATGGAAAATGGATGTAAAGACTTCTTTAAAGCATATGGCAATGAAACCCATCAGAGGATATAAGAAATATGTCTCTTCCCGAAACGAACTGAGACTTGAATGTAAATTTACCCCTTCCTGTTCCATGTATACTGCAGAATCAATAAAAGAATACGGTGTCCTTGAAGGATCCATAAGAGGGGGGCTTCGTATACTGAGATGTAATCAACATTCTGAAGGAGGATATGATCCTGTCCCTAAAAAAGGAGAAACCTTTCCCACAGATTTTGAAATATATGAACATCCTCCTGTAGAAAGCCATTCCTGCACTCATACAGTGGATGTAGAAGATACAGCGAAAACAGAAGAAACAGATGAGAGTTCACTTTTTAAGAAAGCTCTCCATAAAGCCTCTATAATAGCCATGAGTGCTACATGCTCTGTAATAGGGGGACTCACAGGTCTTTTAGCAGGTCTTATAGTAGGAGTCACGGCAGGCAGTAAGATTGGCTTAAATGCCGGAAGAGGTACACTTGAAGAAATGGAGAAACTCCTTTTAGATAAATACGTACCACCCAGATATCAAGAAGACCAGAAAAAATCATTAAAACCTCTCAATGAGGTAATAGGCTCTTTTGGAGCATCCACTCACGATTTCATAGCAGAAACACTCCATTGTCCGGCACTTGCAAAAATAGTGGGAACACCTGTGGGTCTTGTAACAGGTGCAGTAATTGCAGGGATAGCAGGAGGAGGTACCGCACTTGTCATGGGAGGAAGATTAGGCAGTATAATGGGAAAAAATTTTATGAAAGATAAACTCGGTTTACTTCCTCAGATAGCCGGCGAAGAAGAAGTTTTAAAACATTACGAGATCTAAAATAAATTATTATAATAAGATCTGTAAGGGTGATTTTTATAATTGCCCTTATTACTTTCTTTCAGGCGTATTTATTGACTTTTCTATGGCTAAAAAAATCTTTAAAATTTTTTTAAATTATCTATTCAAATAAATTAAATTTTGCTATAATATGGCATCAAATTATATTATAGTTAGTTTCATAACAATCCATAATTAATAAATTCGTAATGCGTAAAGCGTGACGCGTAATTATAATCACCCATTACGCATCACGCATCACGAATTATTTAAATTCTAATAAGTTATGAAATACACTATAAATATAAGGTAAAAATTCAAGTTATATTAAGGAGGTGTGTGGATTTACTCCGTTATGTTTACTCTGTGTTATGTAGAAAGATATAAGATTATAATAAAATATCCTCTGGAATCGTCTTAATGTTAACTAATATTAAGGAGGGAAAGTTATTGAAAAAAAATATTGTTCAAATTAAAGACGTGGTAAAAAGGTTTGGAAATGTTTTGGCCCTTGACCATGTTTCCCTGGAAATACCTTCAGGTGAATTCTTCTCCATCCTCGGCCCCAGCGGTTGCGGTAAAACAACCCTGCTCAGATTAATAGCAGGATTTGAAATCCCCGACTCCGGCGAAATCTTTCTGGAAGATAAAATGATTAATTCCACTCCCCCTTATCGGAGAAATGTAAATACAGTTTTTCAGAATTATGCTCTTTTTCCCCATATGAATATATATGATAATGTTGCTTTTGGACTGAAGTTAAAAGGTATAGGAAGAGCTGAGATAAAAGAAAGAGTTATGAGATCTCTTGATCTGGTAGGCCTTTCCGGAATGGGTGACAGAAAACCCCGACAGCTTTCAGGAGGTCAGCAGCAAAGAGTGGCCCTTTCAAGGGCACTTGTTAATGAACCACCTGTACTATTGCTGGATGAACCCCTTGGAGCACTGGATCTGAAACTTCGACGACAGATGCAGGTAGAATTGAAATCTCTTCAGAAAAGACTGGGTATAACCTTTATCTATGTTACTCATGATCAGGAAGAAGCCCTTACTATGTCTGATCGTATAGCCATAATGCAGACAGGAAAAATTGAACAGATGGATATTCCTCCTCAGATTTATGAAAGACCCAGAACAGAATTTGTGGCCAATTTTATTGGTATATCAAATCTTTTTTCGGGAAATCTAAGAAATGGAAATGGGAAAATATATACCCTTACCACTTCTGATGGGTTTGAAATAAAAGCTACAGGGGAAGGAATCAGACCTGAAAGAAATGCTACAGTTATGGTGAGACCTGAAAAGATTCAGATAACCCCCGGTGAACCGAAAAATATGTCCCATAATATAAATATCCTTCAGGGAAAGATTGAGGATATGATTTATCTCGGTAATGTTATACAGTTTATAGTAAAACTTAAGGAACAAAAACTCATAGTCCTGGAAAAAAATTATGATAAAACCTTTGAATTTAAACCTGATCAGGATGTCTTTGTTTCCTGGGATATTTACAGTACCTTTGTCCTTTCAGAGAGAGTAGAAAATGAAAGACTTTTTGCTCAGGTATAAATCATGGGGTAAAGAAGGCAAAGCCGGATTCTTAATAAGCCCTGCTTTTCTCTGGCTTTTACTGTTTTTTCTCATACCCCTGGGAATAATTTTTGTATACAGTTTTTGTGAACGGGGAAATTACGGAGGCGTAAACTGGAACTTTACCTTTGAGAATTATAAGCAGGTTCTAAATCCCGTTTATCTGAAGACTATACTGTACTCTTTCTGGATAGCTATACTGAATACAGTTATATGTCTGTTAATCGGTTATCCCATGGCTTATTATATATCAACAAGAAAAAGTACAGTCTTTAAAAATATCCTTCTCATTCTTGTTATATTGCCATTCTGGACAGATTTTCTGGTAAGGACCTATGCCTGGCTTGTGATTTTAAGAGAAGGTGGGCTTATAAACACAATACTCCTGCAAATGGGTATTATACAGGAACCTCTGAAACTGCTTTTTACTGATCTGGCTGTAATTATAGGTCTTGTATATGGTTATCTGCCTTTTATGATTTTACCTCTTTATGCTTCTATTGAAAAATTAGATCCATCTCTAATAGAAGCCGCTTACGATCTTGGGGCAAACGGTTTTAATGTTTTCTGGAAAGTAATTCTCCCTCTCACATCGCCGGGAATTATTGCAGGGTCCATACTGGTTTTTGTACCTACTCTCGGGGCTTATATTACACCGGACTTACTCGGTGGTGCAAAGGTAATGATGATAGGTAACCTTATACAGCAACAATTCCTTAAGGTAAAAAACTGGCCCTTTGGATCTTCTCTGTCATTTATAGTCCTTATTATAGTGCTGGCCCTTCTTATAATATATATAAAATTTGGTGAACCAGAGGTGGAGAAATAAATGTCTGAAATACGGAGTCGAAAAAAATTTAATGCAGGAGAATTTACCCTGGGTGTTCACTCCTGGCTTACTTATATTTTTCTGTATTTACCAATGGCCATACTGGTTATATTCTCTTTTAATAAAGCCAGAATAAATGCAGTATGGACAGGTTTTACCTTTGAATGGTATAAAGTACTTTTTAATGATACGGCTCTGGCAGGAGCACTGGTAAACAGTCTTATTGTTGCATTTATTTCAACAGCCATAGCAACTGTAATAGGTACACTTACTGCCATTGCAATGTACCGTTACAAATTTCCCGGGAAAGGTCTTTTTGATTCAGTGCTTTATATGCCCATAATTGTACCTGATATAGTAATGGGGATATCCCTCTTAAGTTTTTATGTATTTATTCGGTTTACTCTGGGCCTGGTCTCCATAATCATAGCTCATGTGGCTTTTAATATCTCCTTTGTAGCTCTTGTTGTAAGAGCCAGACTTCATGGATATAATAAAACCCTGGACGAAGCCGCCATGGATTTAGGTGCCAATCCCTTTCAGACTTTTATGAAAGTAACATTACCTTTAATTCTGCCCGGTGTTGTAAGTGCAGCTTTAATTGCGTTCACTCTCTCCTTTGATGATTACCTTATAACCTCTTTTGTAGCAGGTATCGGGTCCACTACACTGCCCATAAAGGTATATTCTATGATGAAATTCGGTGTAACACCTGAAATTAATGCTTTATCAACACTTATACTCTTTATAAGTATGATTTTAATTTTAATATCTCAGAGATTAGGAGCATAGAAAATGGAAAAAATAACAAGGCGAGATTTCTTGAAATCTGCATCTCTTATCGGCATGGCCGGTATAATTGGTTTTGGAAGCACTTCATGCATTGAAAATGGTTCTTCAAAAAACCTTTTTGTCTATAACTGGCCCTTTTATATAAGTGATAATGTAATTAAAGGATTTGAGCAGGAATTTAAAATAAAAATTACTTATGATAATTATTCCAGTAATGAGGAATTACTTGCTAAACTTCATGCCGGTGCCAGTGGCTATGATCTTATCTTCCCCAGTGATTATATGGTAGCTATAATGATAAATGAGAATTTACTTGAAGAGTTAGATCTTACAAAAATTACAAATTTTAAGAATCTGGATGAGAAATTTAAAAATCTTTCTTTTGACCCGAATAATAGATATTCCATACCATATTTATGGGGAACTTCCGGTATCGGATATAATACGGAAAAGGTGACAGATAAGGTCCTTAGCTGGCAGATACTCTGGGATGAGAAATATAAAGATCGTATATCCATGCTTGATGACGTACGCTCTATAGCCAATCCTGCTCTTAAAATTCTGGGTTATTCTATAAATACAACAGACCCCGGTCAGATAAAAGAAGCAAAAGAACTTCTTCTCAAACAGAAACCCCTGGTTAAAGCTTATACAAGTGACACATATGTGGATTTTCTTAAATCAGGTGATGTCTGGCTTTCTGAAGGTTATAGCGGTGATGTTTTTCAGGTAATAAAGGAACATAAGGTAATAAAATATGCTATACCAGAGGAAGGTACAGAGTTATGGGTTGATAATATGTGTATTCCCAGAGGATCAAAGAATAAAGAGTCAGCAGAAATGTTCATTGACTTCCTCCTACGTCCCGAAATCAGTGCTGAAATATCAAATACTACGTGGTATGCCAATCCCAACAGTGCTTCTTATAAATTTATAAACCCTGAGATTACAAAGGACAAATCTATCTATCCACCTCAGGAGATAATGGATAAATGTGAACTCTTGAAAGATCTTGGAGAAGCAAATAAGTTGTATGAAGCATTGTATAATGAATTAAAATCAACATAAATTAGCTATCAGCAGTCAGCTATCAGCTTTTGTAATATC
>JAKJGF010000284.1 GCA_022704525.1 Bacillota bacterium
GTCTGTCCCTGTCCGGGCTCTTACGCAAAATCTATGATCCTGTTACAATGAAATCTGTTATTACAGAATATACAGTTTTGTATTTATTTAAGTTATAACTTTCTCCTTTGACGGCATATCTTTTGCTTCAGAGCCCGGACAGAGACAGACTTGTGAGATGGATACTAACTTGCCTGTTGCAGTACTTAGAAGGAATTACTTCTGAGCTTTTCACTCTGAAACAAAAAGAATTTCAAAGAGATGCAGATAACCTGGAAAAGAAACTTAAACATATGGGTGAAGTTATTGCCGAAAGAGAGAAGAATAAAGATATTATAATAAAAGATCCTGTAGATAAATTGACAGGAAAATCTGAATATTTAAAATGGTAAATTAATTGTGGGGCGAATTTGTTCGCCCCCTCTAGTTCTGATAATCAGTATAATTTACCTTTCCACCTTTTCTATTTATATCTTCAATTAAATCCATAAGCACTTTCATTTCCTTTGCATCTATTGACTTATCCTTTTCATAGATTTCAGAAAATACATTTTCCAGAATACCGAAGGTCAAAAAATCCAGTTTCCCTGAATCTGTAAGGGTCTGTAATTTATCACATTCGCTTTTTATATTTTCTTTTTTTCCTTCCATTTCTTCCGGTATATTGGCTTTTATTGTCATTACATATTGCTTTACCCTTTCTTTCTTACCGAAATCAAAAAACTTTCCACCAAGAAATACAAATACTATGACACCTATTAAACTAAGAACAGCCAGGAGTCCACATCCACCTCCACAGGCAAGTAACCACCAGGGAAAGCGTTTTTTTTGCTCACCAACTGTATTCACACTCATCCTGCTTCACCTCCACTAAAATTTTAACACTTATGTTTATAGATAGCAAGGGAAAACAGAGAAAAAACCTCATTGAACCATTATAAACTGACATCTGGCCTGAATATTATCTGCCTTATTATCAGTTAATTTTATTATATTATTCTCATCTGAAAGATTTATCTTATATAATCCTATTTTCCCTTTGTAGAGCGACTGAAATACTATATATCGCCCATCAGAGGTAAAAGAAGGATAAAAACTTTCAATAAAACCGGTTTTAATTCTCTTTTGAATCCCTCTAACAGGATCAACGGTGTAGATTTCCCATCTCCCATCTAAATTTCCACAGAAAGCAATAGTTTTTCCATCGGGTGACACAGAAGGAAAAGATTTTTCAAAACCGCTGTGAGTTAACTGTTTTAAACCATTTCCATTCACATCTATAGAATACATATCTGTAAAACCATCCTTTTCTCCTGTAAAGACTATTTTATTTTTATTCGGATAGAGAGCAGGATGTATGGCAAGATTAAACCCATAAGTCAACTGTGTCAGAGCTCTTTTAACATCCACTGATATTTTATATATCTGGGGATTTTTATTTCTAAAAGATTGAAATATAATAATATTATTATCTATAAAAGATGGCATAATATCATTAGTTTTACTGTCAGTTATCCTGATTTTGTTATTACCTCCTGAATCTATGGTATAAATGTTCCAGTAACCACTTTCATTAGAAGAATAGACAATTTTTGTTCCATCAGATGACAGAGAAGGAAAAACTTCTGAATATGTTCCCTTTGTTATTCTATGAAGATTGGTGCCATCAATATTCATTGTATATATATCCATATTACCATTCAGATCAGAAGAAAATATTATTTTTTCTTTTAAGGCAGATGGACTGATTGGTGTAGGGAGTATCTGGGGGGTAGGAGTTTTATAAGGTGGTGTACTTATAATAGCAGGGCAAAATGTAACAGTTGGTGAAGGTGTTGGGCTTACTCTAAAATCTTCTCTGGTTTTAGTCCCATCTTTTTGAAAAATTATTATAAAGTGGGAAACATTATCTTTATGTTCCCAGAATAGTCTTCCCTGAGAATATGAGTATTTATCTTTTACTATTATGTTCCCTTTTATGTCATAGATTATTTTAACTATAAATTCCTTATCCTCTTTTATGTCTCGAAATATATGTAAAAACCCTTCAGAACATGGTTCTACATATATATCCATATTACCAAGTTTATTTTTTAAAGTATTCTCTTCCCTGAGTAATTCTCTCTTAGTAATCTGGCTATAAGCTCCTTCACTTATACCGCTAAAACTCAAAAGTATGGAAAGAGCCAGAAATAAATTGATAATTATAATGGTTTTCATAATTTTAAAATTTCTTCTTAAATTTTTCTTTTCCTTCACTAATATTGAAACTTATTGAAGGTAAATTTCTTTTCATATCGTATAATAAATATAGTGAAATGTGAGACGTGAGACGTGAGACGTGAAGAATGAGCAGTGAGCAGTAAACAGTGAGCAGGAAAAAGTAAAGAGTGACTGGTTAGAATATTATTCAACACCCATCACCTATCACCCATTAACATTACAGGGAGGGAAGATTATGTATAGTAAAATTTTTACTTCACTTATTTTAGTGTCTTTATTTATTTTAATGTATTCTTTAGCTTATTCTCAAAGTACTGCTGAACTTGTTAGAAAAGCAGAAAATTATTATAATAACGAAAATTATAAAGATGCCAAGAGGAATGCGCAAATGGCTATTGAAGCCAATCCTAATTTAATAGAAGCTCATAAATTTTTTGTAGATAGTTCTAAATTTTTAAAAGAACTGGATAAATGTTTAACATATTATATGGATAAATGTAATAAAATCTGGTTCTGGGATAAAAATAAACCTTCGTGGCTTTACGGTTTGGGTCTTGCATATATAGCAAATGGTCAGAGCAAAGAAGCTGAAGAGGCCTTTAATAGTGCTCTTAAACTCGCTCCTAAATCCCGTCTCGCAGATGACATCCAGAAGGTAGCAGGAAAAAATAAATTATCAATTTCTTTTCCTGCTACCAGTTTAAATCAGGATATCCAGCGTTATAGTATTATTGGAGGTTTATTACTGGTACTGATTATATTTTATTTTGTTTACAAGATTTATGAGGAAAGAAAAACAGGTGAACGTCAGGTAGCTCAAATAAAAAAAGATAGACGTGTAAACTTTTTTGGTAAGAAAAGATATTAAGGAGGGTTTTTTTTGGCCATAGTATGTGTTATGCGTTTTAATGAACATTCCGGTTGTATATGTGTTGACCGGGAATCCTGGTTTTTGAGAAATAGAAAGAGTTTTTTCTCTGATTCATTATTTTCATGTGTTCCTGAAGAAGTAAAAAATCAGGGAATAGAAATATTACTGGGTGGTGTTGGTTATCCACCTTTTCATTACGAAGTATATCTCGGAGCAAAAAAAGAGATAAAAAGATTTCTTTTCTCAGAAGATATTAATTATGCAACCCTCAGAGTAGAAGAACTTGCCCGATATGTTCTCAAATCTACTCAGGAAATTCATGGAAAGAGAATTGATAATCGCCTTAAATTTCTTTTTGGTTTTACAAGAGATGATTTTAATGCTGAATGCTATAAAAAAAATGGAAAGACTTTTCAAATAAAACAGGAAAAAATAAAAAAAAGAGTGGGAAATATAATAGAAATGAAAGAGAAACCACAGGATACCACACTGATTTTACCTTCAAATGAAGCCTGTATTGCAGGTATTTCTCCTTCTGATGGTTTTCACGCTTATTGTATTAAAGAACAGGATGGAGTATTATCTTTCTATTCCTGTGGTTTCGACTGTCTGGGAGTCGGTAAATATGCTGCAGGGTCGGCCTTTGCAAATACAATTAATCAATATAATGTCGAAAATAGAAGAACAGGAGTTGGGAAAGAAGAAGGTTTATTAACAGTTTTTATGGCAGTAATTGAAGCCTGGGAACATTACAGCCAGATTGGAGGAAATATAAGGCTTGTAGTTCTGGACTCCTATGCTACCGGAGAAAAGCGGATTCGGGAAATATCCGATTGTAATTCTTTTATATGTATTGAAGTAGTAAAGGCTTATAGAAATAATATACTCGGTAAAGAAGATACTATAAATATAATTACCCGGGTTGTTTTTGAAAATCTTCCCTGGCAGGAGGCGGAAAAACTTATGTTTGAAAAATCCAGTAATATTTACGAACTGGATAAGTTACTTCGTAATTATAAAATGAACAATGAAGCCATAAAAATTACCTGGGATATTGAAGATATCTATAAAAAGGAGATTTTACCATTATGACTTCTATAAATGCCCTTCGTTTTGATGATTATTCAGGTATTATGATATGTGATGAACAACGTCACTGGAATGATGACAGAATGAAAATATTTGGAGCAGATAAAATAAGACCTGTTGTAACTGATGAAATAATAGAGAAATATGGAATTGTTGCAGCCTATGGTAATACCGGAACTTCAAGTATTGGAGATGAACTTCGTTTTAAAATACGGCAGAAAATTTATGATCTTTATAAAAAACGTGTTGAACTTGAAGGGGGGCCACCGGAAAAATTTTTGACTATTCCTGAGATAGCATCACTGGTTTTTAATCTTATAACTGAAGTAAAACATGACCATGTAAATGAAAATCTCAAGAATTCTCTGGGCTTTACTACAGATGATTTTATTCAGGGTGAATATAAAAAAGATGAAAGTGAATATAAAATAAAATCCAGAGATATAATAGACAAAGCTATAAAAGAAATGGCAGGTTCAATCGGTACTGATCAGAGCGGCCCTGTTTTTGGTAATGCTGGAATACTTGGTGGATACGATCCTGAAGGAGGATTTCAGATATACCTCTTTTCTATGCGTCATTGCTTCTATGAACCTGTTCCTTCAGGATTTATAGCTCAGGGTTCAGGTTCTGATATGACCAATGTGTCATTCTCGAGATTTTTTAATAATCTTACCACAATAGAAAGAAAGGGAGATATAAACAGGGTTGAAGGCTTAATTATAGCCATAGATGCAGTCAATCAGGCATCTTTCAATAATATAGGGGTGGGAGGATATTTTAATATATTTCTTTTCAATGGGAAAAAATCCAATAATGAAAGGCTTATAGAAATCAATGATCACCGTTCCAGATTCACATCTGAAATGATACAGGCCTATAGATACGGATTTGTTACAGAAAGCAAAATCCGAGAACTTGTAGAAGGAATTTTTTATGACGGTAATGATCTGGAATGGGGTTCAAAATTGATATGGGAGAGTGTAAAGAACAAAACTGGCCTCCATAGATTCCTCAGAGGATACCCACGAGAGGTATGGGGAGAGGACAGAGAGAAGGGAAGGCTAATTCCGTTGAACTTTTAAATTGTAAAAGGGGAAATATATAGTAACGTACCTAGTCTTTGCATCCTTTGCAGAGGCTTAATACCCGGAAGTTTGACAACCTGAAGTTAAGTAATGGCGTAAAACCAGGGGGATTCGTATTATAAAATAGACGTAGACACGTGGTTTTCAAATTTTTGAATAGAAA
>JAKJGF010000058.1 GCA_022704525.1 Bacillota bacterium
TCTTGAGGAAGAGACAGAAGAAGTCCTAAAAGAACCTGAGAAGACCTCTGAAGAAACACCTCTTGAGGAAGAGACAGAAGAAGTCATGGAAGAAGAGGAAGTGATTCCTTCTCAGAAAGAGGATTTAAGAGAAAGACTTCCAGATAAAGAAGTTGAGGAAATAAAAACCGATGAAATGGTAGATGAGGTAGAGGGTACCTCAGAAGAAGAGCAAGATGGAGATGGCGAAGATGAACAGAAAAAATATAAAATAGAGCTAAGGGAAAGAAAACTTCAGGCTATTATTCCACCTCCTAAAAGGAAGAAAAAAATAAGAGCAGAAGATATAATAAATAAACCGAAAGAGAAAATAATAAAACCACCGAAATCCTTTGAATCAATATTAAAACCTTTTGGGCCGAAGCTTCCATCCTCTATAATTCATCCTAAAGATGATGCTGAAATGATTCATATACCATCAGGTGTATTTATGATGGGCAGTGATGATTCTGAAGATGATAATCCTAAGACGCGTGTATATCTTTATTCTTATTACATAGATAAATATCCTGTTACTAATTTTCGATACAATATATTTCTCCAGGAGACTAACTATACAGAACCAGAGGATTGGAATTATTCACCTCAAACGGCAGAGCATCCGGTTATTGGTATTGATTGGGAAGATGCAAGAGCTTATGCTGATTGGTCTGGTAAGAGATTGCCTACAGAAGCAGAATGGGAAAAAGCAGCCCGGGGGACAGATGAAAGAATTTATCCATGGGGGAATGAATGGGATAAATATAAATGCAATAATTGGAATATGGATGATCCGGATATTGTAGAAAAGATGCTTGATATAGAAAATGAAAGAGGTACAACACCTGTAGGGTGTTTTTCTTCTGGAGTCAGTCCTTATGGATTAATGGATATAGCTGGTAATGTGTCTGAATGGTGTTCTGATACTTATAAATCACCTCTGGTAAGTGGTACTCTGAAAAAAAGAGAAGAAGAAAAAGATATAAAAATTTGCAGGGGTGGAAGTTGGAGAGGGGTTCTTATAAATTACTTTAAAGTATGTCACAGAAGAAAATCTGTTTATTATGAAACTTTTGATGATGTAGGATTTCGATGTTGCCAGACACCAAGACATTTGTAGTACACGACTTGTTTAAATAGTCTGCGACAGCTATTTTAAACAGGAGTTACACATGTAACTCCTGTTTAAATTTATTCTTTAGTTTCTGATACAAGACATATCTCTACAGCCTTAAGTCCCCCTTTTTCAATAATACAGCCTTTTATAGACACTTTCTCCATGCCCATTCCAGCTATTTCTTTTTTAGATAAATTACACTTACAGCAGAAGAGACTTAAGTAAATATTTCCTTTATCATCTACAAAAAGAAGAGGTTCACCGGCTTCTGTACATTTAACAATACATTCTTTTAGTACCTGTGTATCCGGCATTTTATCTTCTTCTTTTGCCATAAGAAAATGGGGACATACAAACATACCTGTCATTGTTATCTCATCTTTACACGGTGTTTCTGAACCTTCGCATTTACATGTTCCACAAGTCTTATCCGGACAGTTAGTGTCTTTACTCGGACAGTTAGTGTCTTTTTCACATGTCTCGCAATTAGCCATTAAAAATTGATTTATAGCCAGAAAGGATATAAGCATAATAGCAATTATAAGAAATATTTTTCCGTATTTCATCTATTTCACCTCCTTTAAATCGTTATATATAATGCATGATGGGTGGATACGTTTTACGAATAATAAATTATTCTGATAAGTATGAAATCAACTATACTTAAAAAGATGTTGCTATTATACAATACTAATTTATTATTAGCAACCATAAACTGAAATTTTAGAATAAATTTTTAGAATAAAATTAGTTAAAATAGTCATAGATAAAAAACACCTTATTATCTTTAATATAGAGTTCTCAGGTTTATTCTATTTATTCATACCATTAAACTATAAATAACTTGTTTCATGGAATTCTCTGTGCTATAATATTTTATTGAGTTGAAAAGTGAAGACTGAAAAGAAAGTTAAGTATATTTCTATTACATTATCGCTTCACGTCTCACGTTTCACGTTTGTAAGTTTTCCAGATAAAAGAAGGTGGAATTTTATGAAATTTGCTAAAGTTATAGGAAATGTAGTTTGCACTCAGAAAGATGAAAACTGTGTTGGATGGAAACTTCTTATAATACAACCTGTTGATCTGGAACTTAAACCCAAAGGAGAAACACTTGTAGCCGTTGATGCTGTGGGGGCAGGAGATGGAGAACTTGTTTTGTTTGTATCCGGTTCGTCTGCCAGACAGACAGATGTAACAAAAAATAAACCCTGTGACTGTGTCATAGCGGCCATAGTAGATACAGTTGAAAAAGAAGGAGATATAATCTTTAAAAAATTTGAGACAGAAGGTTATAGATAAAATATGCTGCCTGCAAAGGTTATTGGTAGAGTAATTGCAACTAAAAAAGTAGAAGCCCTTACAGGTCTTAAGCTTATACTGCTTCAGCCAACTAACTGGAAAGGTGAACCCGAAAGGGATTATATAGTGGCTGCAGATTCTGTATCAGCCGGTTATGATGAATTTGTATTTTATGTAGAAGCCAGAGATGCAGCAGTGGCTTTCCCGGAGGTCCCTCCGGTAGATGCTACTATAGTTGGTATAATAGATGGAGTTCATATGCCGGGAGTGTAAATATATGTTTATAGGCAAAGTAACAGGTGTTTTATGGGCAACTCAGAAATCGCCAGGACTTGAAGGACTGAAAATGCTTCTGGTTCAGAAAATGCATGGCATTAGTGGTAAATTATCAGGCAAACCTGTCATGGCAGTGGCTGATAAAATAGATGCAGGTATTGGAGATATAGTGCTCGTTATGGATGAAGGAGGTTCAGCCCGTAGTATACTTAATAGAGATAATGCTCCTATAAGAACTATAATAGCAGGTATTATAGATCAGGTTTCTATGAATGGAGAAAAAATAAAATATTATTAGCTATCAGCAGTTAGCTTTTGATTAATATTAATAACTAGTATTTATTCGCTGGTACAAGGCTACCAAAGTTCTGAACACATTTAAATTTGGGCATCCCATAAGATTCAGCATCATTATAAAAACCGGCTCCACAACCAAGATAGATAAGATATTTATTCAGAATATTTTTTTTGTGTGATGGCGAGTGCATCCATCCATTGAGGAGCTCTTTTGCAAATGAATTATAGGTATGATTGGGTATTGGCTGTTTTGTCTTTGAATCCAGAAAAGCCGGATTGGACTTTGAAGGAGGGTAAAATTGATTACCCTCATAATAAGCTATACCAAAAGCTATGGCAATATTTTCCGCCCTTATTCCTCCTGTTACATAACACAGACCCATTCTATCAAAAGGTGTTGTTTTCGTTTTATCATAGGGGTTTTCATGGGAAAAAAAGTTGTTCTTTACCATATCATAGGCATGCATCTGAGCTGAATATTTTAAATACTGGGAATATTGAAAAGCCGGAAGATTAAGTGGATTTCCTCCTGGATTGGGGGAACTGCTTGTGGCAGTAACTCTTTCTTTATTACTTGCATAAAATATGGCAGCACATAATAATTCATAATCTATATTTTTAAAATCAATCATCTGGTTTGCAGGATTATATGTAGTGAATGAAGAGTAATTATATTGTAAATACATAGAATCACTCCAGTTACTTTGAGTTGATCCTGAGGCTACTTGATTTGGCCGGAAAACTATAAAAATTGAAAAAATTAATAAGATAGTGACAGGTAATATAAAAATTTTCTGTATTTTCATAAAAAATCTCCCTTCGGAAATAAATTTTATTTTCATCTTTAACAGAATTATTTACAGAAACAACAATATTATAAAATTAAAAGATTTAAAAAACAAGTAAAAATGAAAATATGTTTTATTAATTTTATGATATAATAAATTTTATGAAAAAGTTAGATAATATTTATTACGGTGATTTAATAAACTTTATAGGAGAAAAACCCTGGAATACCAATGTCATATTTCTTTTAAAAAATAAACTTTGCAGTATTTTTACCGAAGAAGGAGACTATAGTAAAGGGTGTCTTGTAGTTCCTCAGGGAGAATTAAAGGATTTATATCTTCTGGGAGAAATAAAATTAGATGATCTCTATCATTTCCTTTATAAATTGGAAGACAAAAGAACTCTTCTATGTGATATGAGGTATAGATCACTGGTAATGGGTACAGGAATTTTTAAAAAGGGACTAAAAAATGTAATTTATTCATATTTAGAGAAACCTCTATGTTATGAGATATCCATCACTCCGACTCCGAAGAAACTTTCTTTAGAAAATAAAAAAGATCTTCAGATTCTTCCACTGGATTCTTCTTTCATTTTTAAAAATTTTACTGATCTGGACAGATTTCTTTCTGAAGGTATTTCTTACTCTATTTTTATTAAAAAACATATAGCTGCAATTAGCAACACTTATTCCTTTTCTGAGAAATATGCAGATATATGTGTATATACAGGAATTGCTCACAGACGTAAAGGCTATTCTTATAATTGTGCAAAAGCACTTATAAATGAATTGCTTACTCTGAATAAAATCCCTACATGGACTACAGCAGAAGATCATATACCTTCAAGAAAACTGGCCGAAAAATTAGGTATGGTTGTGGTGGATGAAGTGTATTGTTTTTATTAAATATAATACCAGTACAATTAATGACAGTGAAATAAAAAATAAAAAAATTATTAATTCTTTTATGAAGATTGAATTTTTATAGAACATTTATTTCTAAATAATTTATATGCATAGGAATTTTCATTATAGTTAAATTATTAGCTTCAGTAAAAATGAACCTTTTATGTTTAAAGCTATCAGCAATCAGCTTAGAAGCTGAAAGCTGATAGCTAATAATAATTTAACTAAAAGACCTCAACATACTATCACTATTAATCATCACCTGTTATCCAGCATGCTTATATCCTCTGAGAGTATATAATAAATCCTTCTCCTTACTACAGTTTTTAAATAACAGTTCATTTACTTCTTCAAAAGAGTGACCTTCAAAGAGAAGTTTTTTTATTAATTCTCCTGCCGTATCAAAGGATATAAATTCGTATTCCCTGGCTTTAACAATTTCAGAAGCAAGTTTTGCCCTGTGATCATTTATTTCTATCATACGTTTGTTTTTGGGAGCTTTCCCATTAAAGAGTATTATATTATAATAACCTCCTACACCGTAGTTTCTCTCACAGGCAATATTTAAGGCATTAATGAATTCCATTGTTCCTTCAAGAGGATCAATGTTTCCTCTCTTTTCGTGTAGTGATTTACCAGATAAAAATTCACTCATATAAAGCTGTAATATGTCTGCCCCGGATCCACCCGCTGCAAAGGCAATATCCACAGCTTCTTTATACATCCTCCATATGGAAAATTGAAATATTCTGAAACCTTCCCTGTCATCATATCCCGCAAGGACACCGGCATTCATAAAAACAGATTTGACATCTGGAATATTTCCTTTCCAGGTTATAAATTTCTGGCAATCGTCAAGAGTTTCTTTGTCTTTTATTTCTATCTTTTTTCCATTTTTCTCATAAGAGCCCCCTATATAATCATTTTTACTAAATCCGTAGAGTGCCTCCATTTGCTGTGATATATGGGTATGTTTCATATTCATTATTATGTCATATACAAGGTCAGATAAATCTTCCATAGTTTTAAAATTTTCAGGTATTTTTCCATCGTTTTTTTCTTTTAATAGAACATATTCTTCCCTGAGTTTTTTTAATATGGTAAATTTTATCTCATCACCTATAGTAGATGTGCCCGTATTTCCATAGGCCGCGACAAGGCCAACTTCTTCTATGATTTCCCGGGGTATACAGGGTTTAATCTTATCTGAAACATATATCTTCATATCTTCGGGATTCCAGCTTCTCTGTTCATCACAGAGCATAATACCGGAATAATCGTTAAATCTGAGAGCATTTATACTGGTCATATTAAACTATCCTTTCCTGTGAATTTAAACAGAGAATATTTTATTACTTTATTTAAGGAAAATCAATAGGGTAGATTACTATTCAGCGATGAAGAGTAATTTTTTTCAGACCTCCTCCACTTATTGCTTTCACTCTTTTACTTTTTAACTTTATTTCCTCCGGTAATTCGTTCCCTGATTTCTTTCCATGCTTTTTATCTTCTTCTTTATCTATTTTTTCAACTTCTTTTAAATAGCTCTCTATTTCACCTTTCAGACGGTTCTCTTCTTCTACCATTCGACCATAACTCATTGCACTGTGCCGAGAGGCATTCGCTTTTACCTTCGTTCCATCTATTGATACATGTCCTGGTTTTACAAGGCCACATCTACCCGCTAATTTTATACTCTCTAAAAATAAATTTCCCAGTGCCTTATGATGACGACTTCGGAATTGATTTATTGTCCAATGGTCGGGATATTGATTCCCTGATATTACTCGAAACCCTATATCTTCATGTAAAGCTTTTTCCACTCTTCGGCTTGAACGGATACCCTGACTGAATGCATATAACCATACTTTTACCATCATTAATGGCGAATATGGCGGTTGACCAGGCTCCTCTCTATATTCTTTATAGATTTCTGACAGATCCATCTCTTCTACTATCTCACTTATGAAATAGGCAGGATGATCTTCCGGTAACCAGTCATGCAAAGAAGGAGGAAATAGATATTGCTCATTTTGATTGTATTCTTTAAAAGTCTTTCTCATAATCTTTATTATTCGACATTTCTTTTTAATATCATGCTAAAATATATATAATATTTAATTATCAATCACACAGGCTGCTAGTTTCCATCCTGATAAAATAATAATGCATAACCTTAAAGTTTGTAAAAGTTGTGGGAACTCTCTGGAAGGGAAAGTCATAAAGAGGGATGCCTTTTCAGGTCATCCTTTTATTCCTGTTCTTAATAATACTGGTTGAAATAATTTTATCTCTGATAAACAACTAGCTGAATAGTAACTGAATGTAATAATCTGCTCAAAAGAACCTTAATCCAGTGCTCTTGAAACCACAGTAAAATAACAATATTCACCTCTGGTTTTAGAAGGAGTAAAAATATGTTCCCTTATTAAGAGTCCAAAGGAATGTAATCTCCGAAGGGTACGGGAAACCATTTTGAAAGGTAAATTTAATTTCCTAGCAAGAGTATCTGCTGTAAGACACTTATTCCCTTCCAGTTCTTCCTTTCGAAGAAGATTAAATATCTGTAATAATTGAGGATTATAATAAAAAACATTTCCCAGAATTTCAAATTCCACATCAGGGTCGGATGTGGCATTACCTACCAGTAGAATAGGTAATCCCAGATTATCTATAACAGCAGTAATGGTATTTAACATCTCTTTTCTGTAAGTAATATCAAAGGGCAAATCATAAATAGCCATAAATTTATTATGAAACTTTCCACCTTTTGCCATCTCATAAGTCAATCTTCTTATAACCTGCATTAAACAGGAATATGTTATACAATCCACATCATAAAGTCTCAGCTTTAATACCTGGTTAAGTTCAAGACATTCCAGGGCATGAAATATATAATTTAACAGATCCTCAGCATCTTCATCTCCTATAGCTATTCTCAAACTTCTGGGGGGAAAATAAACATTAATGGGCTTCATAAAAAATATCCTTTCTTTCACATGTGACTATATTTTGTATTCATATTCCATAATCTGTATCTCTTTCAAAGGACTTATTAAATTAATTTGGATATTTCGGTCCAAACAGAGAGAATGTTACTTGCAAAACTGAATTACACACCAATCAATTGGTGGGCATCCTGCTTCTCAGACTAAATGCAAGCTGCCAATTTAGCCTCATTATCAGTTGTAAAACGGCAGATTATGACCGTTAGTTTATATCCTTTGATTTATATTATTATTTAAATTTGACAATGATAACTGACAGAATAAATTCTATTACTTAAAAGATAAATCCTTCATCAAAGAAAAGTTCTGTAGTTATATTAAGAAAAAAGTTCGGCTTTCTATGTGCTGTCCAACACATAAGTAAAAAATTTGTTAACATTTGTTTATTTACCATTCAAGCTGTTCTTTTTTACCTGTTAATTCATCTATTTTCTGCTGAACTATGCTTCTTCTGCCATATGGAATTTTCGCTTAATTTCTGTTCAAACATTAACAGTTAATAATTAAAAAAAGAGAGAGAAAATCATGAAAATACTTGCTATTACAGGAAGTTGAGGAAAATATCAAATCTGATTTTAAAATCAACTCTCAACTATAATAATAAAGATTTATAATTGCCAGGTTTTTTAACTGGTAAGAAAATTTTTCTTGAACCTCTTACTTACAATCTGCTATAATCATTTTATATTAATTCGTAAGAATCCTCACGAGGAAGAATTTTGATCATTTTATATTTCAGGAAATAATTAAGGAGGTGGTTTACCTGGAAAGAGATGATGATTTTAGCTTTTATGAAGATAAAGGAGAAGAAGACTTATCCGATGGAGACCATTTTGATTTCTCCTCTGAAAATGGTACAGAAGATTACCCATCATCATCTTCAGCTCCATCTTATAAAGGATTCTATATAAAAGTACTTCTGGTTGTTTTAGTGCTATTAACAGGTATTACTGGAGGTATTATATATTATATTTATGGAAGGGGAAAACCTGGAGAACTATCATTTATACCGGAAGAAGCACAGATAGTTGGAAAATTAGAAATCAAGCCGGGTATTAAAAAAATGTTATTTTCTGACCAGTATGGCAAACTTCAGCAAGATCCGGAATTAGAAAAAAAATTATATGATTCACTGGATAAGTTGATGAGAGATCTCTTTTTC
Source organism: Bacillota bacterium (assembly GCA_022704525.1). GTDB lineage: Bacteria > Vulcanimicrobiota > SpSt-956 > SpSt-956 > JAKJGF01 > JAKJGF01. Next base: position 8,877 of record JAKJGF010000058.1, read on the forward strand.
AAAGAAAAGAGACCGGGGATAAATATAACAGAAGAATTTTTAAATTATGTAGACCCCGAGATGGCTGTTGCACAATTTAATGTGGGACAGACTATAGCAAGAAAAAATCTGAAGAATTTGATAAAACCCGATGTTAAAACAGATAACATTATTTCTCTCGGTGTATTTCACATAAATAATAAAGAAAAAACAGATGAATTCTTTAAAAAAGTTGAACAAAGCTATGGAGCAGTAGAAAGAGAAACTGAAGGTTATAAGATATTTATTTCTGATAATTTTTCCTATTATTTTTACAGAGATTTTGTTGTTATTTCTTCCAGACCGGAGGTAATTGTCCTTTCTATTAAAACAGTTAAAAAAGAGCATAAATCTATATTAACACAGGAAAATTTTCAGCTTTACAGAAAAGGGCATGTTAAAGATGCTATTGGATTTATATATGTAAATCTGAATTATCTAAGACAGGATTTCTGTAGTGTAATAAGACTTTCAGAGGATTCTAACCTGGTTCAATTTCTTAATTCATTGAAATTAATTGGAACCAGTATAGCTATATATCCCACGGGAGTATTCATACAAACCCTTATAATGCCGGAAGAAAACATAACAAGCCCCATAGCAGTAATGTATTTTTCTCAAATCCCCAGAGAACCGAAGAGTTTAAGGTTTTTACCGGAAGATAATACCAGTAATGTTATAGCTTTTACAAATTTAGTGGAATTATTCCAGATATCTGTAGAATTACTTAAGGACTTATCGCCTGATATAAGTAAAAACATAAATAAACTCACGGAATCTAAGGGTTTTAACATGGAAAGGGATGTATTAGGGTCTTTAACAGGTGATTTATCTATAAGTGTGCCTGTGAAAAATCCCGGAGAAATAGCCCTTCTTTTACTTCTTAATCCAGGCCAGCTTTTTAATGATACTATTGCTATAATAGGTATTAAAAAGGATTCCAGACTGGCCAGTATGGTGGCCGGAGCAGATACACTTATATCCTTTGTTTCAACTCCTGTTAATTACAGAGGGGTTAAGATAACAAAATCCCCTGATAATTCTTTGTGTTATGCCTTTACTGAAGAATCGTTACTGGTTAATACAGGCAATTCTTATAGTAACATAGAAAAACTAATTGCAACAAAAGGTGGAGAAAAATCTTCTTTATATGATCTGTATCAGAAGAGAACAAAGAAAATTTTACCCTCTAAAGTTATAAGTCTATTTTATATTAATTTAAAACAGATCTATAATAAATTATCTTTAAACAGTAATCAGAAGGATCTGGAACAAACATTTGAAAAATGTCCTGAGATATGGATTGTTACAACAAGAGTTGATAAAGGCATGGTATCAACTATTTATATTCCCTTTATATTGCAATGATCAGAAAGGCAGGTATGTTAAGGTGAGAAAAATTATTCTGAGCGGATTTGATCCTTTTGATAAGGTAAAAATCAATCCATCTATGGAAGTTGTGAAACTTCTTAAAGAAGATGATATAGAAGGCATAAAGCTTTATCCCTTAATACTTCCAACAATCTATGGAGAATCTGCAGAAATACTTGTAACAAAAATGCAGGAACTAAAGCCTGATGTGGTTATAAGTCTTGGAGTGGCAACAGGTAGAAAAAGAGTAACCCTTGAGAGATTTGCTATTAACATAGATGATGCAAGGACAAAAGATAACAAAAAAAACCAGAGGAGAGGAACTAAAATATCGACTTCCGGGCCAGAAGCATATCTTTCCCTTCTGCCACTTAAAGATATTCTCAATGCTCTTCATAGATATAAAATAAAAGCTGACATATCAAATTTCTGCGGAACTTTTGTCTGTAATCATCTTATGTATTCAGTAATTCATTATATAGTAACAAATAATTTGCCTATAAAATATGGTTTTGTTCATCTTCCGAAATTATCCAGAAGGAAGGAAGATACAGAGAAAGCTATGGGTCTTGAAAAAATGGTCAGAGCTGTGAAGATAATTATTAATAATCTGTAAAATAATAACAGTTTCACTTTTCACAATTCACCTTTTACAAATTATGCAGGATTTTTTTTTACTCTGGCGAAAGTTAACTTAGAATTTAAATATAGAAAGGACGGAAACCCATGATAGATCTGGTTAAAAATTACGGTATTCATGCAAGAAGAATAAAGGCATCTGTTATAAGGGAACTTTTAAAACTCACTAACAAGCCCGGTATGATTTCTTTTGCCGGAGGATTACCTGACCCTAAAGCATTTCCTGTGGAAGATATGAAGGATATCTGTGCTACAGTTATTGATGAATTTGGAGATGTTGCCCTTCAATACGGCCCTACAGAGGGTTTACCCGAGCTAAAAAAGGAACTTATAAAACTGGCTGCCAGAGATGGAGTTAATATAAAAGATGAAAACATACTTGTTACTGTTTCTTCTCAACAGGGCCTGGATTTAATAGGTAAGATATTTATAGATCCCAGTGATCCTGTAATAGTTGAACTTCCAAGTTATATAGGGGGATTGCAGGTTTTTCATGGTTATGGTGCCAGTATGATAGGCATACCTACTGATGATGATGGGATTCTATTAGATCAACTTGAAGAGACCCTTGAGAAATTAAAAGGTACTGAAGAGCATTACAAATTTATCTATCTGGTGCCTGATTTTCAGAATCCTGCAGGAGTAACCCTCTCACAGGAAAGAAGAAAAAAGATAATAGAAATCAGCCGGACCTATGATATACTGGTTATAGAAGATACTCCTTACAGACAGCTGAGGTTTGAAGGAACATCTCCTGATTCACTTATGTCCCTTGATAATACTAATAATATTATCTCTGTTTATACCTTTTCAAAAATATTTGTCCCGGGCCTCAGACTTGGCTGGATAATAGCTCATCCTTCTATTATAAGAAAACTGGCACTGGCAAAACAATCTGTCGATCTCTGCACACCGACCTTTACTCAGCTTATAGCATATGAATTCTGCCGCCGTGGTTTACTGGAAAAACATATAGAAAAAGTAAAGGCTATTTATCATAAAAAGAGAGATGTCATGCTTAAGGCCCTGGAGGAATATATGCCAAAGGTGGAAGGACTGAGATGGACAAAGCCACAGGGAGGTTTATTCCTCTGGTTGATACTACCGAAACATATAAATGCAGATAAACTTTTCTACGAAGCAGTGGAAGAGAATGTGGCTTTTGTTATAGGTTCAGCATTTCATTGTAATGGTAAAGGACAGAATACTATGAGATTAAACTTCTCCTATCCTACCCATGAAGAGATACATGAAGGAATACATAGACTCGCAAAGGCTATAAAAAATAAACTTAAATAATAAAAATAAAGCGCTATGGATGATTCACATTACTCATAGCGCTTTAATCTTCACTGATAGCCATATGATTTATGGAAGTTTTAATTTGTATCCGGCTCAGTAATTTACTATTGGCTATATCTATAATATCTATATAATAAGATCGTTTCCCTATATTGTTAATCTGACTGGTATATATATATGCAGTTTCTACTGGAAATAAAACCATACTATTTGGATAACCTTCCAGGGGAATTCTAGTTTTAGTAACAAAATCTGCAATTTTTATAGTTGCAATCTCTTTACGCGTTAAATTCAAAACATATAATTCATCATTTTTAGGGCTAACTTTAATTTTTATAGGGCCTGCTCTGTCAGTATCACTGCCAAGTTTTTTCATTTCTATTTTACTGCTAGAAATATCTACAATACCTATAGAATCTTCTGATTTATATACTATAAAAGCTTTTTCTCCATTACTGGTTATATCGATATTATCAGGGGATTTTGCTATGGTTATTTTATTTAATAAGTTCCAGGAAGAAGTTTCATATATAGATAAGAAACTCTGGTCACCGCTATTATTTATAATAAAAAATTTTCCACCATCTGCTGTAAGAGCTGCATCTACAGAGCCGGGCAATATATCCTTTTCTGCAATAAAAGATTTAGACATTAAATCTATTACTTTAAATTTATTTGCTTTATTACTCAGAAGATAAAGTTTTGTTTCATCAGGTGATAATAGCATGAAAGAGATATCCATACCACCGCTAAATTTTCCTGTGATTTTCTTACTTACAGTATCTATTATATATATAGTAGAACCGTCTGTAATGAGAAGTTGTTTTTTCTTTAAAGTTCCCGCTAGTATAGTCCCCTTAAAAGGTATATTAATCTCCTGATTTATTTTTTTTGTATTTAAATCCAATATCTTTATTATTTTATCTGATTTAGATAGTATATATAGTTTTGGCCCTTTCACAGTTCTATTAGCATACCAATTTACACCTATATATCCTCCAATTATTAACGTTACAATGGTTATTATTATAGCTGCATATTTTGCAAAAAATTTTGCAAATTCGAAGGTGAGAGGAGTAATATTTCCCATTTCTCCCATAGAAGCTTTTCTTTTCTCCTGAGCTTCTTTCTGTTGTTCCATTAAAGAGGAATCCAGTTCTACAAGTTTGATTTTACCCATTTTTTCCTTTATTAATTTTATATTACCTCTTTCAGCAGGGTTTACCTTTATACACAACTCTATCAGTTCTTCTACATTTGGTGATATATAAGGATTGACTTTTCGTGCAGGGACAAACTCATAAGGCTTCTGTTCCGGATTTATTCCTGTCAGAAGATAATATATAGTAGCACCCAGGGCAAAAATATCAGACTTTGTATTTGTTATATCTAATCCTGTCTGTTCAGGAGCAACATAACCAAGAATTCCGTAATATGGGTAAACAAGTTCCTGCTCTACTATAAAAATTTCTCTAAGACCATAATTTAAAAACTTCACATCTCCATTATAAGAAATTAATATATTTTTTACATTTAAGAAACCCGATGTAACAGGTGGTTTTTGTGTATGAAGATAGTAGAGAGCCTCACAAACTTTTGTTACCATAGCAAAGGTAGTTTCTGACGATATTCTGCTCTGTTTCTGAAGATGGGTTTTTATTATATGCTCAAGGGTATAGCCTTCAACTAATTCCATAACAATGAAAAGTCTCAGAGTACTTCTATCACCGGAATAATTAAAAAAATAATCTTTTATTTTAACCAGATTTGGATGATCTAAATTTTTTAGTTTACCTGCTACTCTTACAAAGTTAGAAATGATTCTTTCACCTAGCCTGTAATTATCAGAAGGTGGCTTATATTGTATTTCTTTAATAGCTCTTCTGGCATCTGTCCCTGATTCTTCATCTTCCTCTAAATCTAAAGCCATATAAACTGCTCCATAACAATCTGTATGAATGACTTCAGCTATTTCATATCTATTTTTAAGTACAGTACCTTCTTTAAGGGGAGAAAGTATTGGAGGAGTATCAGGTTTGGGCTGACACATAGCACGTTTCTGCTCTTTCCAGTCTCCAGCAATCTGAGGTTTACGAATGGTTTCTTTTATAAGTTCTCCTGTATCTGCTTTTTGTTCTTTGTCATCCTGTTTTTTTCTGGCATATTTTTGAGCCAATTTCTGTGCTAAAGATAACTCTTTTTTTCCCTCTACTTCAGTTACAGTTTGATCTTCAGTTTTAGCAGATTTTTCAGGTATTGAAGGAGTAGAAACTGTTGATGGAGGGACAGGTTTAGTCTCTTTAGTAAAAAGTAATGTTTCTTCTACCCCGGGGGTTTCAACTTCTTTATGAGGAGATGGATCTTCTGTAGCAGGTGTTTCTTCCATAGTAGATACATTTTCAGGAAATATTTCTTCTGTGGGAGAGGGCTTTTTCCCTGCAGTCAATCTGGCAAATAATTCAGCACTTTTTTGCCTTGATTCTTTGGCTTTTTGCTCTGCCATCTCTGTTTCTGCAAGATTTTCAGGACTTTCTCCTCTCTTACTTTTCAAGGCTTCTGCAGTTGCCATAAAGTGTTTTACATCAAATCTTCTCGTCCCTCGTTTAGGTGCACTTTGAAATTTACTTTTAACTTCTTCCATAAATTTATCATCAGATAGTTCCTGAGGAAGATCAGGAGTCTTTTGTTCTGTGGTAGGTACAGAAGCAGGAGGAACTGGTTTTTCTTCTTTTGATAAGGTAAATATATCTACCTTATCTACAGTTTCAGGTTGCTCAGGTTCAGCTATTTCTGTTGAAAAATCATATAATTCCTCAACCTGTTCTTTTTCTTCTTTTTTCTTCTTATCTTTCAGAGGAGGCTTTTCAGAAATCACTGAAGGCGGGATAATATGTTTTTTGCTGAGTTTCTCTTTAATACTTGCCACAACATCAGTAACTTTATCTGGCCCTGCTATCTGTGCCGATAGTGGTGAAAGTAAGGATTTAGGTCTTTTACCCATAGATAATCTTAAGAGAAAATTAGAAACTTCCTGAAGGCCAGGTCTTTTTTTAGGTTCAGGTGATAGACATTTAAGTATAAGTTCATTTAATTCAGGTGTTACATCCTGATTATAATCAGTAATGGGGTCAAAACCCCTGGGATTATCTTCAGGATTTCTTCCTGTAAGTAGATAGTGCATAGTAGCAGCAAGGCTGAATATATCAGTTTTCTCATCTATTACTCCCTGAGTAATTTGCTCTAACGCTGCAAATCCCGGTACTTTACTACAGACACCTGTTCGTAGTAAACTTCCTAATCCATAGTTAAATAATTTGATTTGCCTTTCAGGTGTTAACATAATATACTTTGGTTTTAAAACTCCGAAAGCAGCAGGAGGACTATGCTGGGTATTAAGATATTTTAATGCGCTGCAAACTTTAACCATATGTTTTAAGAGCATTTTTGTAGGCAGAGGTTCTTCATGAAGGTCCATCTGGAAGATATCCTGCAAAGTTCTGCCTTTTACAGTTTCCATAACTATGTAATGTCTTTTATCAGATTTACCTTCTGGTATTTCTGAAAAAAACTCATAAATCTTAACTAAATTGGGATGGCTTGTTTCAGATAGAACAGATAATCTATTCCAGAATTCAGGAGTTCCGTCAAGTTCTCTCTGGGAATGAGGAATAATTTCTTTCACAGTCAATTGCTCATGGGGTGGATTAAGATCTTCAACCAGGTAATGTACTTCTTTTTCATCACATAAAATCAAATCTCTAATTTCATAGCGATTATTAAGTATACATCCTGCTTCTAAGATCTCAAGCATATAATTCACTTTCTTGAATAGAAATTTGTTCTCTCACAATTCTTCGATATAAAGAAAAGATTTCCTTTTTCTAAGGCTATAAAATTAACACTTACATATTATATTATTTTTCAATAATTTATATATGGATTTTATAATACCGGGATAATCTCTGATTATTTCCTGTCCTATTTCTCTTATAGATGTTTTACCATCAATCCAGGGGAGAACAGTCAATTCTGCAGTTTTTATATACATAGGTGTGCCAGAATTTATAACTTCAAATAAAGAATCTAAAGACGGTATTATTTTTCTCATATGAGAGATACTTGAACGTTCTTTAGCACAATAATCGATCAAGAAATCTGTCTCATAAGTAACATTTTCTTCAACACCTTCTGGTAATAAAAAATTATCTTCATCTAATGGAATAAAAGTTACATTACCTGCTAACCATGGAACAAAAGAATAAATTGCTCTTTCACCTGTTATAGACCCAAGTTTTGCATAAATTATATTCCCGCCAGTAAAGTACATTTCTCCTTTTTCCCTGTTATCTTCCAGACAGAGTAAACCGGTAAGTTTTTCCTTTTTTATCTCACAAATAATAGTTTCAATTCTAATTTCAGAGAGATCAAAAATTCTATTTCCCCCTTTTTTTATATGCTCCTTAGCCATAGATTCACCTTATTTTTTATATCCTCTCAATATTTTGCTGAGTTTGAGCGGGTCAGAACAATTTTTTTCTAAAAGTGTATTAACTTCTTCAAAAGTACCATTATTAAAAAGGAGTTTATCAACCAGACTGTATGCCGTATCAAAGGAAATTAAATTATTACTTCTGGAATACATTATTTCTGATGCAAGTCTGGAACGGTGATCCTGAATTTCTATCATACGGGATTTATAATCTTTAGCTTTACCATTGAATAATATGATATTATAATATCCTCCTACACCGACATTTCTTCTGGAAGCTGTATTTAATGCTTCAAGCAATTCCATCGTACCCTCTACAGGATCAATATTTCCTCTTCTTTCAGGAAGAGATTTATGGGATACATAATCTGAAAGATGAAGATTAACAGTATCATAACCGGAACCATCTGCAAGATATATAACCTGAACTGCTTCTCTGAAAAATTGTATCAGGGAAAAATGAAATATTCGAAACCCTTCTTTATTATCATATCCTGCAAGAAGTCCTGCATTGAGAAATACCGGTTTTACATCTGCCCCTCTGTCTTTCCAGGTAATTAAATTTAAAACCTGAGTTATAGTATCTTTATCTTTTATTTCGACCTTCTTTCCTTCTTCTTCATAGGAACCTCTGAGATAATCGATTGCATCAAATCCAAATTTTGCCTTTAATTGTTGATCTATATGGGTTCTTTTCATATTTCTAATTATATCAAAAACCGTTACAGATAATTCTTCAATGGTTTTAAAATGATCTGGCACTTTTGAACACTTATCTTTAAACTTACTGTAATCTTCTCTTAAACGTTTAAATATAGTGAATTTGATTTCATCACCAACAGTGGATGTTCCTGTGTTACCATAGGCAGCTACAAGGCCAGTATCCAGTGTAATTTCTTCGGGAATACATGGTTTAATCTTATCAGAAACAAATAATTTCATATTCTCTTCATTCCATCCACGCTGTTCATCACACATCATAATACCGGAATAATCATTAAATTTCATTGCATTTATTGATGTCATATGGAATAATCAATCCTTCTTTCTGTAATATTACACTTCTGCCGTTTCTTCCAGAGAAATATCTTTATATCCTCTTAAAAGTAATGCAAGCCTCTTATGATTTTTTGCATAATGCCACATTTTTTCTTCCCCTTCTTCCTCGGAACGGTCTTCGAAGAGTAAATCATTTAAAATCTCATAGGTTTTATCTTTTGTTAATTCATTATTTAAAAAACCTGTAACCACTTCAGTAGCCAGTTTGACACGATGATGATATATCTCTTTGTATCTTTCTTCATGAGTATTTTTTTCACCATCCAGATAAACAATATTAAAATATCCTCCCACACCCAGATAATAATCCCTGGCTTCTATGGCAGAAGCAATTAAGAGACACATGCCTTCTACTCTGTCCATACCTTCTCGCCTCTGGAAGAGATATCTGTCTTTGAAATAATTTCCGAAAGCTCTTCCAGAACCGTAAACTCCTTTCCCGAGTGTTTCAAATCCACCGGAAACAAGTGATAAAACGCCTGTATCAGCTTTGATGCAATATAGAATAAAACCATAGTCTCTGTCATAAGTCATAAGGGCAACTTTATTTTCAAATACAGGTTTTAAATATTCCCTTTTATCTTTAAAAGAAACTATTTTTCTGGCATCATCTTTTATACTGTCCTGTTTTATTTCTACTTTTTTCCCTTCTATCTCTGTAAAGCCCTGATTAAAATCATCTGTAGTAAAACCATAAAGGAGTTTCAGGACATCATCTACTTTTCTCCTTGTAATACTGTGGATAGCATCCAGGGTAATTTTCCCTATATCTTCACCTGTTTTTATTTTTTCTTTTCCATCAGGACCTGCTACTATTTTATCTAGCTTATTCCGGACATTGTTTATCACTTCATAATGAACAGAAGGATTTCCCACTCCTCCGTATATTGCTTCCATTTTTAAGAGATCAGAAGTAGACGGTGACAGAACTGAATGTATACTGTCCAGATAAAAACATCTTCTCCACCTTATGTCTATATATTCTTCATCACAGAGCATCGCACCGGAATGTTTGTTGAATTTTAATGCATTAACAATAGCCATTACTCATCCTCCATATAGTTTTTAGTAAATGATTATTTAAAATGTTTTTATTTATTATAACTGATTTAATTATACATGAATGTTAGTTTTTTAACTTTATTAAATTTTATCAATAATTATATCTCACCTACAGAAATATGGCAATTCATCTTATATAAATTTTTTTAAAAAAATTACTATATGAATTTTTTAAACTGAATATAAATTATTACTAGCTTTCAATCCTCAGCTTTCAGCTTTTTTCCTTGAGCTGATTACTGATAGCTGATTACTGATAGCTTTAAACATAAAAGGTTTATTTTTACTGAAGCTAATAATTTAATAATAGAATAGTTATATAAGAACTACAGGAATCATTATACTGTGTTTAGAATATATATAAATTTTATATATAAGGAGGAGTTAACTTGCAAATAAAGACATTTGATAGAATTATTATTACTGGTCTGATTATCTTTTTTCTAAGCCTGACACCTGTAAATATGGGATACCCGGGTTCTTCAGGAACAGCAGAAGGTCGTAACAGAATAAAACTTCCTGAACCTATTACAAATCCTGCTGTAGTTAAACACAATGATCTGGTTTATATACTTGGCGGTATTAATGAAAGGGGGCCACAGAAAACTGTCCGAATTTTTTCTCTGGGAAATCAGAAGTGGGATAAACTTTCTGAAATGAAGGAAGAAAGGTTTGGCCACGGTGCTATTTATCACAATGGTCGTATTTATGTATTCGGAGGGCTTCAAAATAGGGAAGGGAAAATGATAACTTTAAGCTCTGTTGAATCTATTGATATAAAGACAGGAATCTGGCAGATGGAAGAGAATATGCCTTTACCCAGGGCAAGATTTGGTCTGGCTTATAAATCGGGTAAAGTATATCTTTTCGGAGGACTCAATGATAAATCCTCTACCCTCAGTTCTGTTCAGGAATTTGATTTTAATTCCCGCACCTGGTCTGAGAAAACAGATCTGCCTCTGGCTATTAACAGACTTTCTGCAGTGACTACTACAGATGGTACCATATATGTTCTCGGAGGAGAAGACTCTTCCGGGGAAGGTCTTTCTTCTGTATTTAAGTATAACCCATCAGAGGATACTTTTACCGCAATTGCTCCTCTTAATGATGAGAGAAAAAATTTTGCCATAGCTTCAAAAGGCAATCAAATTGTTGTTACAGGTGGATGGTCTGAAGTAATGGGAAATAAAAAATTTCTCTCTTCCACCGAAATATTTAATCCTTATTCAAGGAAATGGGAAAGAGGCCCTTCATTAAATATAGGCCGCGATGGAAATAGAAGCGTCATATGGCACGATGAACTTGTAGTATTCGGTGGTTACAGCGGATCTGTTTTAACTTCTATAGAGACAATAAAATTAGCTTCTTTCTTACCGGGTTGGATAATTGATGGTGAGATAAATTTTCATCTTGCCTTTCTTCCAAAGGATTATAATATATCCTCAACAGATATGGAGACTCCCCTCTCTGTTGGATTTACGCAGGATTTTTTACCGGATATTTCCAATATAAATCTTGCAGACATTAAAGGACTCGGGTTTACACTTCCTGAGAAAGAAAATCCTGAAAAATATAATCTATATCTGAAACTTTTTAGATTTCCAGAATCTTTTGATGTCAATGATTCAACATTACCTGTGATGGCTTCATACCATATGGATAAAATAGAAGGAGCAGAAAGTCTCACTGATTTCCTGGAAGAACCTGAAAATGTACTTGTTAAAATGGCATTTATTGCACCATCTGATGAAAAATTTTCTCCTTCCAATCCCTTTCCCAGTTTAAAGGTAGATAAAAAAGGGGGGCAGAAAAATTTTAATGATAATATGGTCTTTTACTCCCTCTATGTGAAGCCAGGTATTAAAAAAGAAACCTTTAATTCAAATAATGAACGAGCAGAATGGAGTTCCCAGGGTGTTCTCTCTTTTCATGCTGAATTAATAGAAGCCTATAGAGATAATTTAATTGAAGTATCAGGGACTGAATCTGAGACTTATTATTATTTTATGGATATTAAAGATGAGAAGGAACTCTCAGTTTTAAAGGTTCCAAAAAATCCTATGGTCTTTAAAAACTGGGCCGAGCTTCCAATGCCAAATGATCCTTCCCATATCTTTTTAAGTGGTCTTCTTCTGGTTTTTAAAACAGATTATACGGAGAATAAACCGTGTAGAATGAATGAAAAAATATGGGAAGTCGATTCTTCCGATTTTCTTAAGTACTTTAGTAAAACAGGAGGGACTATTTTTGAGTTAGGTTCTGTTGTAAGGATTCCTTGGTGCCGCAACAGGTAAAAAAGTATCCATCTCACAAGTCTGTCCCTGTCCGGACTCTTACGCAAAATCTATGATCCTGTTACAATGAAATCTGTTATTACAGAATATACAGTTTTGTATTTATTTAAGTTATAATTTTCTCCTTTGACGGCATATCTTTTGCTTCAGAGCCCGGACAGGGACAGGTGTATATGTTTTTGGATACTTTTTTACCTGTTGCGGTACTAAGCTTCTGCTGTGGGGCTTTCTCCCTTCGTAAATTATGTGAATTAAAGCTTCAGGCCGATGTAAATGGAGCAAGAAATTGTCTCAGGAGAAGTTCGCCTGCTGTGCAGGGACTTCGTTGCTTAAGGAAGTATCCATTTATAAAAGCAAAAGCTTCGTCCTTCGTATCTTAACAGGGAAATTCTTAAAAGATATGGAGCGAATGGGACGCCTCTATAGCAGTGAGATCAAAGGGTTTACGTAGAAATTTTCTTACTGTTTTTACAAATTCTGGGCAGGAGTTTTCATTTATTGATTGAAGTTATTTAAAAAGGCATGAAAAAATACAGTCCTTATCTGGTTTAAAGAGACACCATTAAGATAAGATATTAGATAATTTATTGCTAAATCCTGTTAAAAAATGTATAATTATCTTGAGAGATATGAAGTTTTTGTCTGTTTTTTAGTGTCTGGAAAATCAATTAGAGAATAAATTCAATTTTTGAGAGGAGGATGAACCTGACTTGAAGTCAGGATAGTTATGGACAAAAAAGAGAATTCTAACAACAATTTAGAAGTTAATATTTCTAAAGAAGAAGGTAAAAAGCCTCCGGATAAAAAAGATTGTAAAGATGATCCTAAAAAGTGCGAGGAATTTTTTGCCTGTTACTGCCCTGAAGATGAAACTAAATTACCTCCAGATGAATATCATTTATTGAAAAATGATTTTGCTCAGATCAATAACAGGGGATTTAAGTCTTTTCAGGAAAGTACCCCGGGAAGAGAGATTGACTGGATTGGTCTTTTTATGGGATCCCGTTATGGAACTGTTATTACAACAGATGAAAAAGGAATCCCTCAGGTTAAGACTTCCGGTAATGAATTTACTCCTCAGGGGGAACGTCGTATTCAGCGATTTTTTATAGGTCTTCGAGGAGAAGTATCTACTAAGGATTTTTCCGTACAATCTGTAAATCTTTCCGGTAATGATACGATTGTGAAAGAGTTTGAAGTTAATTCGGCAGGTTATAAGCTTATTAAGAATATTATTGAAGACGCTCAGAAAAAAGGTGAAAAGGTACAGCGTAAAATTGATGAAGAAAATGAACCATTCTTTCCATTTTACCATCCTCCTGAGAAAAATGTAGTGTCTATAAACAGGAATATAGAAGAGGGAGTAAATCTCGATCTTGCAGTTAACCTCGTGGCCAATGCACGACAGGTAGTCAAACAGGAGATGGGGGCAAAGGTAAAGGATATAAAGGTTACTTTCTTTAAAATGGCTGATGTTATGGAATATGCTGATACTGATGATAATCTGATAGATACGGCAACACCGAGAGTTGGAATATCTATTCAGGTTGAGACAATGGATAATAACAAGGCTTTCATTGCAATAAGAGGGGCTATGGGTGGAACAGAAATACTCAGGCGTTTTGAAGAAGATAAAGATAAAGATTATGTTGAGATAATAAGGGCTTTAGCAAAAGAAGTCAGTAAAGATGCTATTGACCTTGACAGAGCCCAGTCTACTTCAATACTTGGTTCTGAATGTCCTGTAGTTTTGAGCAGTGGAGTTACAGGAGTTCTTGCTCATGAGGTTTATGGCCATTCTTCTGAGGCAGATGTTATAATTACAAATAAGAAAACAAAAGCTGCAGAGATAAATTTGAAGGGTAGAATTGGAGGACAGGTTTCAGAAAATACTAAATTTAACATTATAGATACAGGTTTCTGTAATTTCGAGGTAGGGAAAAAGAAAATAAGAAATGCCTTTGGAAGTATAATAGTAGATGAACATGGATCTCTTCCAAAGAGGACAGAACTTATTCAGAATGGTGTTCAGAAATTGGTTCTTAATTCCAGATATACCCATAATGAGATTATGGATGGTCTTACCGGTGATATAAGAGAAGAAATGGAGCATCATGGCCTTTCAGGTAATGTCCGCACTGAAAAATATGATAAACCACCTCTTGTAAGAATGACCAATACATATATAATGCCTGATGATGAGAATGGTAAAGATACTCTTGAGGATATAATTGCCCTT
>JAKJGF010000285.1 GCA_022704525.1 Bacillota bacterium
GAGCCACACCATTATAGGATTTCTGTCCTTTAAAGCCACAGTGATAACCGATTTCTTCAAAAGCTTCTTCGGGGAAATCTCCATCCTGAACCTTTGTTTCCTGAACACAGAGAATCTCAGTGGAAGTTGAAACCAGCCATTCTATAATTATACTCAGGCGGGCACGGATTGAATTTGCATTAAAACTGGCAATTTTTATGGTCATTTCTTTACCCTCCACCTTTCATTAAATAGAACTTTTATTATATTCTTCATTCAGTATTTTTCTTATAACATTTACAAGGTTTTCCAGTGTTAAAGGCTTTATAAGGACTTCTCTTATACCCATAGCTTTTACCTTTTCTATATTAATAAGCTCACCGTATCCGGTTATAATGATTACGGGCATATTCGGTTTAATGCGTAATATTTCTTCTGCCATCTGGGTACCCCTCATCTTTGGCATAAGTTCATCTGCGATGATAAGGCTGAACTCATCAGGTTCCTTATAAAACATACTCAGAGCGTCTGTAGAGCTTCTTTTGATGATAATTTCATATCCCATCTGTTCTAATAATTGCTGTATTATTCTCACAACAGGTTCTTCTTCATCATCTACAAATAGTATTTTTTCTCCTGTCTTAAAGGGTATTTTTTCTCCTTCATTATCTCTTAATTCATTATCAAGTTCAATACTCGGTAAGAATATATTGAAGACAGTACCTTTATCTACTTCACTTTCTACAGTAATTTCTCCTCCATAAGTGTTGACTATTCCATGAATTACAGAAAGTCCCATGCCACTTCCTTCACCTGTTTTTTTAGTGGTAAAATAAGGCTCAAAGATACGTTCAAGTATTTCAGGACTCATTCCCACTCCAGTATCACTTACGGTTAGTCTCAGATATATACCTGGCTTTATATTTTTATATAAATCTGTGTTGGTGCAATCAATATTTAAATTATCCAGAGTGACTTCTATGGAACCTGTTTTTTTGTTCATAGACTGGGCAGCATTGGTACAGAGATTTATTAGTATCTGTTGTATCTGTGTGGGATCAGCCATTATCCAGACCAGATCACTTTTAATATTTTCCTTTATTTCAATACTTGGAGGCAGTAAACGTTTGATTAATTTCAGGGTTTCCTTTACTATGGGCTCAATCTGGAGAGGCATTCTTTTTACTTCTGACTTTCTACTGAAAGTAAGTATTTGTCTTATTAGATTTATAGCTCTTTGAGCTGCATTACGTATTTCAGTAAGATTATTTTGCATAATCCTGTCCCGGGGAGAGCGTAAAAGCATAGATTCTGTATATCCCAGTATAGCTACAAGGATATTGTTGAAATCATGGGCAATTCCTGATGCCATTGTTCCAATTGCTCTTATTTTATCTGATTGGCGAAGTTGATTCTCAAGTCTTCTTTTTTCTTCTTCTGTCAGTTTTTGCTCTGTTATATCTGTTACAAGAGACAGATTACCGGTGTAATTTCCTTCTTCATCAGTAGTAGGGCTGATAGCTAAAGAAGTATGAATTTTTTTGCCACTTTTATGGATTAATTCCGTAACATAAAGTTCTTTAAATTCTGTTTTGTACTTTTCTATATTTAACTTATAATTTTCAATCTTATCTTTACTAATAAAGAAAGAGTAAGGTTTACCTATCAATTCTTCTACAGTATATCCTAAAATTTCAGCCATTTTAGGGTTAATCAATATTGTCTTCCCTTCATTATCAGTGACCCACACACCTTCCTGGGCAACTTCAAGTAAATGACGAAGTTCCTTCTCACTTGTCCTGAGTAATATTTCTGTTTTTTTATGCTCTTCAATTTCCTTCTGAAGTTCTTCAGTTGCTTTTTTACGTTCTTCAACTTCATAGAGGAGTTTTTTCTTCTGCTCAAAAAACTGACATATGAGTTTACTTATATCACCGAATTCATCTCTCTTTTTGTTAAGATCTTTTAGAAATTTCGGGTTATCTGTGTTTAAAGATCTTGTTATATTATCCATAGGAATTCTTATCCACAAAGTGATTAATGTGTAGAGTAATACTAATAAAATGAAGAAAAAAGTAATAATTATTAAAAAATTTTTGTCTGAGGCATAATTAAACTTATTTATAATAGCAGACTGAGAGTGTATATGAATGGTCATTAATGGTTCTTTATTCCATCCATATAAGATTTTTGAAAAATTAATTATCCCTTCTTTGGGATTACTCTTATAGTTGTTTTCTCCAGAAAAAGGTGTGATTTCTATTTTACTTCCTGAAAGTACTGACAATTCATTAATATTATCTTTATCCCAGAGGCGTCCTACTAAAAAATACCCCCTGGGGGGAGTCTTCTTTTCTTTGTCTGTAAGGGGATGAATGGTGGCACCTCGAATTTCTATTAAACCTTCTGAAGTATTAAGAAAAAAATGGCAGAACCTCGGTTTTTTAAGGACTTTTACAATTGAGCCCTCAGGTAAGGGAATTTCTTTCAGTTTACTATTTTCCAGGTTATTTACAGAATAAACAAGCTCTGGAGTAAGATTATATATCCATACAAAATTGCAACTATAGAGTTCAAGGATAGTATCCAGATTATGGGTGGCCCAGAATTCATCTCCAGTTTTTACGAAAGTTACTATTTCGTCCCAGTATGTATAATCATAAGCCAGATTTTTTAAATTTTCTCCTTTAAGTTCAAGAAGCTTTGAAAATACTTTATTTTTTTGATCTTCTTCTTCTCTGAGTAATATAGTTAAACTTGTTTCTTCCAAGTTTTTGTGTATGTTTAGAACAATGAGACATATTAGTAAAATTGAAAATATTAAGGTGATTAGTTTATTCTGTATATTCATATTTTTTACAGGTCAGTTTTAGATCTGCCATAACTATAGAAGTAACACTTTCCAGGATTACAGGTATTCTCAGAGCTATACAGGCATCATGTCTGCCTTCTGTAGAAATTTTAACTCTTTCTCCAGTTTTTAGATTTACTGTTCTGAGAGGTTTTTTTATACTGGCCGCCGGCCTTACGGCTACTCTGAAGACAAGTTCATTTCCATTTGTTATACCGCCGTTTATACCTCCGGAATTATTGGTTTTTGTTTTACCTTCCAGATTAAGGATTTCATCATTATATTCGCTACCTTTCATTTTACTACAGGCAAATCCGGCTCCGAATTCTATTCCTTTAATACCCGGTATGGAAAAAACCATATGGCTTAATAGTGATTCTACTGAATCGAAAAATGGTTCTCCCAGACCTGAAGGTAATCCTGTGGTTCTACATTCTACAATACCTCCCAGGGAATCTCCTTCTTTAGCTGCTATTTCAATATTCTCTCCTGTTTCTATTATTTTTGACTCTATTTTAATAGAGGGAAGAATTTTTTTTGCAATTACACCTGCTGCTACAATGCCAACAGTAAGTCTTCCGGAAAAATGTCCTCCCCCTCTGTAATCATTAAATCCTGCATATTTTTGCCATGCTACCATATCGGCATGTGACGGTCTCGGGGTATCTTTTATTTTTTCATAAGATTCTGAATTAATGTTTTTATTTTGAAAGATAATAAGAATCGGTGAGCCTGTAGAATGGTTCTTAAAGATACCGCTTTTAAGAAGAGGTATATCTGTTTCCTGTCTTCCTGTGGTTCCCCTGGTTCCACCTTTTCTTCTGGAAAGATCGGTAATGAAATCTTCCTGTTTTATCAAAAGACCGGGAGGACATCCATCTATGACCACACCAGCTACTTCATTATGAGATTCTCCGAATATGCTTATTTTAAAGGTTCTTCCGAAACTATTCATACTATTTGCAAGCTATAACTGATTATAAATATTTTTTAAGCATTCATTATATCATAATATTCATATAGTTGTAAGTATTTATAGTATATTTTTAAAAGAAAATATTACTTTAATTGTTTTTTTAAAAAGTGTAAAATTAAGTAGTGCAACAGGTAAAAAAGTATCCAAAAAACATATACACCTGTCCCTGTCCGGGCTCTGGAGCAAAAGATATGCCGTCAAAAGAGAAAGTTATAACTTAAATAAATACAAAACTGTATATTCTGTAATAACAGATTTCATTGTAACAGGATCATAGATTTTGCGTAAGAGCCCGGACAGAGACAGACTTGTGAGATGGATACTTTTTTGCCTGTTGCGGTACCAAGTTGCTTTTATTATTAAATTCTGTTATAAAGTAAAGTGATATGTGAGATTTGATAGGTGAGAAAAAGTGAAAAGGAGGATAACTTATGAATAAGATTTTTTATACTTCATGTGATACTGTCACAGGTAAAATTTTTATTGCTTCTTCTGCTGATGGTTTGTGTAAGATAAGTCTTACAGATGGGGGAGAAGGAGAAGAGGATTTTTTTGCATGGATAAAGAAAAATTATCCAGGATGGGAGATAAAGGAAAATAAAGAAAAAAATACCTGTGTCATAAAACAACTTGAAGATTATTTTTCCGGTAAGTTAAAGATTTTTGATCTGAAACTGGATTTAAAAGGAACCCCTTTTCAGATGAAGGTCTGGGAGAGTTTAAAGAAAATACCTTATGGACAGACCAGGACATATAAAGAAATTGCTGAGATTACAGGTAAAAAGAGAGCCTTCAGGGCTGTAGGAGGTGCAAATCGTGCTAACCCCCTGCCAGTTATTATTCCCTGCCACAGGGTAATAGGAAGTGATGGGAGTCTTACAGGTTATGCTGGTAAAAAAGGTCTTCATATAAAAGAATTTTTATTGAAATTAGAAAAACCATAAAATTACTTTGAACTTTTTTTTCTGTCAGACGTATTAATGAGTAAATAATTAAAATGCACAGAAATTTTCATTCCTCTTCAACAATTTCAGGAAGTTATAGTTCTCTGAAAGCTAATAGCTAATTTAAAATAAAGGAGGACCTTATATGCCAGAAGACAATTTTGAGAATATAAGCCAGGAAGATGCCTGTAAACTTGACGAAGAAAGAAAACTTTACAGAGAAAAACAGGGTAAAATTAAAGCCCCTTTTTTATCTTATTCCCAGGAAAAAACTCTTCATAGAATACTTCTTATAGGTTTCGGGGTAATACTCCCTGTAATAGCTTTTACAGTAAATCTTTTTTTGATGCCTTTCCCTTTCTGTTTCTATTCACCTGAGCTTTATACGGCTTTACTTACAGGGTTTGTCGGGATTACTATAATTGCTCTCTGGAAAGGATCTTATTCTCCAGGGCTTTCTTTTTTCACGACTCTTGCTACTTTTCTGGGAGTTGTTTATTCTACTGTATTTACTGTAGGGTTTATTCCTCTTATCCCTGTTTCACTTATAGCTCTTATCTTTTATGGAATAGGAATTCTCGGTTTTTCACCATTTCTTTCTCTCTGGGTGTTTATTATAGCTTTCAGAAAAAGTTTTAATAGGGCTTCCGAATT
>JAKJGF010000059.1 GCA_022704525.1 Bacillota bacterium
TTAATTGCAAATTTTACAGGGAATTTATTGATATTTATCGAATAAAATAATCCTGTGAACAGGCTATAAAAATATACAAAAATAGTTTTTAAAAGAAAAGGCTAAAATGAAGTTATTTGATTTTTTGCCTCAAAACTTATTTTCTATACTGTCTTCTAAAAATAAAGAAATTTATATAGAAGCACTTTTTGTACTCAGAAAAACCTTTAAACAGGAAATGACTATAAAAAAGTCCGATCTTATATCTATGATAATTGCCAGTCTTGATGAAAAAATACTTGAAATGGATTTTTCAGAAGAAGAGGTAGAAGAAAATATATCAATATATGAAAAAAACCTTAACAATCCTTCAGCCATTGCTCACTGGCTTCTGAGACGTTTAAAAGAAACAGGATGGATAGAAATAGAATACCAGATAGATTCATTTGATGAGAATATTACTCTGCCAGACTATTCCATTAAACTTATAAATATTTTATATTCTTTTACCGATTCTACAACCAGAGAATATAATTCTTATGTTCACAGTACCTATTCTTCCCTCAGGACAGCAGAAGAAGAAAGGGATAAATTTATGTTTACCGCTCTTCTTACAGCTTATGAAAATACAATTAATCTGGTAGATGAATTAAAAACACTACATAATAATATAAGGCGTTACCATCAGGAACTTAATGATTATATAACAGTCAACGACATCTTAAAGGTGCATTTCGATGAATATAAAAATTTAATTATGGACAGGGTTTATCATCCTCTCAAAACACTGGATTCAGTACCAAGATTTAAGACACCAATAATAAAAATTTTATCTAAATGGCTGGATGATCAGTCTTTAAGGGAGGATATTCTGGAACAGGCAATGTTAAGAGGTAAATATAATACAAAAGAAGAAGCGTCAGAAGATATTATTCAAAAAATCCAGGAAATTATAGAGATCTATGAAGCTATTGATAATATGCTTACAGAAATAGATAGAAAAAATTCTGCCTATACCAGAGCATCTATTGAAAAAATGAGATATTTTCTCAATGCAGACAGAAGTATAAAGGGCAAACTAGTGGGAATATTAACTTCTATAGCAAATAATAAAAGTGAGGGTAACAATATATTAAAGATTATGGAAGAATCCGTTAATATATTTAAACAGGCATCTCTTGATGATAAATCTCTTTATATGAGAATTTCTAAGCATAACAGAGATGAAACCAAACCTATGGAAATTCTTACAGGTGATTCAGAAGAACATAATCTGGATACATTTATTGCCAGGATAAAAAGAAATTATAGTAATAAAAAAGTAATGGATTTTATCAGAAAATTTATGTCAGACAAAAATACTATAACAACTGCCGATATATCTCTTCCTGATGATGAAGCATTTATTTTACTTATTCTGGCATCTCTCAGAGGAAATGATAAAAATTCATTTTATAATATAGAATTCTCAGGAGATTATATCAATAAAAATAGGTACAGGTTACCTTACATAAAATTTACAAAAAAGGTAAAGTAATATATGATTGACGAACTATATGAGAGACTTACAAATTCTGAAAAAGAAGAATTTAAAAGATTATTAAATTTATTGCTCTGCCGTACTTTTATTATAAGAGATATTTACGATCCGAAAGAAGATATGATGAAGATAAATCCTGATTATCGTTTTATAGAAAGAAATTTTCCTCTATTTCTGGAATATCTTGACTACGCAGGATGGGTAATAGAAAAGGATAATAACTATGGTGTAATATCATTGAATAACAGTTATGACTATAACAGAGTGAAGTTAAACAGGAATACCACTCTGATATTATATATCCTGAGATTAATTTTCGAAGAAGAAAGAGAAAAATTACTTCTCCGTAATAAAGTTAAAACAACTACTGGAGAAGTTATTCATAAGATGTTAAATATAGGGCTTATAAATAAAAAACCTTCAGGCAGGGATCTTATGGATTCTTTCAAGCAACTTTCCAATCATAATATTACAGCTAAAATTGATGGTTCATGGGAAGATGGTAACACCGGATTGATTATATATCCATCTATATTATTTGTAGTAACAAATGAAAAAATAAGCAGAATATATGAAATAGCATGTATTGAAGAATCAGTAGAAGAAGCTGATAATGATGTAACAGAATCAGAGAAGATCATCAGAGGTTGTGAAACAATATGAAATTACTAAAAAAACTGCTGCTCATAAACTGGCATAGTTTCGGCAAGGAGCTTATAGAGTTTGAAGGAATTAATTTTCTGACAGGTATAAATGCTTCAGGTAAATCAACCATTATAGATGCAATGCAGCTTTTACTTCTTGGAGATACGACAGGACATTTCTTTAACAAAGCAGCAAATGAGAAATCTACAAGAACACTGGAAGGATACCTTTATGGAGAAATAGGTGAAGATGGAGATACAGGATTTAAATATTTAAGAGAAAGAAAAAGATTTACAAGTTATATAACCTGTGAATTTCACGATGATGTAAAAAAATCAGATTTCACTTTAGGAATAGTTTTCGACTGTTATGAAGACAGGACAAAGGAGCATAAATTTTTTATTCTTGACAATAAAATACCGGATAATGAATTTATATCAAACAACATACCTATGTCATACAGGGATTTAAAAAATTTCCTGAGTAATAATTACAAAAAAACGAGTTTTCTATTTGCAGGAACAAACAGAGAATATCAAAATAATCTCAAAGGTAAACTTGGAGGAATAAAAGACAAATATTTCAGTCTTTTCAAGAAGGCAGTATCATTTACCCCTATCATAGACATTGAAACATTTATCACAGAATATATATGTGATGTAAAGAATTCTGTTGATATAAGTATGATGCAGGATAATATCAGAGCTTATAAAAGGCTTGAAGCAGATGCAAATATAATGGAACAGCGTATTTCAGCTCTGGAGAAGATTTCATCTAAATATAATGCTTACTGTGAGGAAAATCAGAGGCTGGGAATTCAAAACTATATAATAAAAAGAGCAAAACACCAGGAAGCAGTTGATATACTTTCAAAGCTGAAAGAGGAATTCATCTTTAACAATGAACAAATTACCAATCTTACAAAAACTCAGGAAGAACACTCTTTTAAAATCAATGAATTCGGAAAAAAAATAAAAGAACTTATGGCAGACAAGATAAATTCTGATATATACAGTAAAATAAAAGAACTTGAAAAACAGAAAAAAGATATTGAGAAAGACCTTCGTAATTTAAAGAACAATCTGAATAAAGCTCTGGGAAAGATGAAAGATTACGGTAATAACTGGAAGAAATATATAAATAAAATCTGTAAAGCAGAAAATGGAGATAGAGATTACTATTTCCTGGCAGAACTATATAAAGAAGACCTGGCGAATTTTTATGAACTGGCAGATAAAGCTTTAAGCTGTTCTGAAACTCTTTTGCAGGTTGATATAAGTAATTTCTGCAATATGGATAATAATCTATTTATGAATATAAGAAATACTCTAGAAGATTTTAAAAAAGAAGCTTCCCATATTGAACATTCCTTATCAAAGATTTATAAAGAATTAGATAAAAAAATTGTAAATTTACAGGTAGAAATTAATAATCTTAAGAAAGGTGTCAAGCCCTATGAGAGAAAACTTTTAGAACTCAGGCAAATCATTTCAAAAGAACTGACAGAAAAATACGGCAGAACTATTGATGTATATATACTGGCAGATTTACTGGAAATAAAAGAAAGTCAATGGAGAAATGCCATAGAAGCATATTTATATAAAGAGAAATTCTATTTCTTTGTTGAACCTGAATATTTTAAAGATGCTATGACTGTTTACCATACCGGGAATTTTCAAATAACAGGGCTCATAGATACAGAAAAGTTAAACTCTATTGATCATGTCAGAGAACCGGAAAGTCTGGCTGAAGAATTACTTTCAGAAAATAAATATGCAACATTGTTTATCGACTATCTCACAGGAAGTCTTATAAAATGTAAAACGTCTGATGAACTCAGAAAACACCAATCCTCCATAACAGACAGTTGTATATTATATCAGGATTATACTCTGACACAGTTAAAAACGGATGAATGGAAATATCCATATATAGGGCGAAAATCCATAGAGGAACAGATCAGAGTCAGAGAAGATGAACTCTGTAAGGATAAAGAAAAACTACCGGAATATAATAAAACTATTGAGTTTGTCAAAAGTATCTATAAAATGGAAATTATAAATTTAAATGAAATTGAAAATATCTTAAATGTAATAGAAGAAGCCTGCCTTATACCGGAATTTGAGAAAAAACTTCAATTAATATCAGGAGAAATTGAAGGAATTGATCTCACCTGGTTAGAAAAAATCGATGAAGATATAACAGAGATTGAAGAAGAAATAAAAAAACTCGATAAAAGAAAGCATGAAGTAAGTGAAGAAACAGGAAAATTTAAAAAGGCAAATGAAAATATAAATAATGAAAAAATTCCTGAAGAAAGAAAAAAGATAGAAGAAATTATCTCTGTTATTAAGAATGATTTCTCTGATGGATGGGTAGAAAATACAGGAGAACCAAGATTTAAGAAAGAACTGGAAATGAGAAGTTCTGCTTCTGAAGTTCACAGTAATTTTAATAGTGCCCTGGCAAGGACCAGAAGTCAGGTAGAGCTTAAAAGAAATGATCTGGTCCAGGTCCGCTCAGACTATAATAGAGATTATAAAATGCCTTATGACATCAATTTAACAGATAATAATATACCTTATGATAAAGAACTTAACCAGATAAAGAATATAAAACTGCCTGAATATAAGAAACAGATTGAAGACGCAAAAGAAAAAGCCCTTGAACTTTTCAAAGAAGATTTTCTGGCGAAGATTAAATCAAATATTGACACTATTCAAACACAGATAGAGGAGTTAAACTCTGCTTTAAAGGAAAGCTGTTTCGGAAGTGACATCTATCGCTTTACTGTAAAACCAAAGTCTGAGTACAGGAATTACTATAATATGATCACAGATGAAATGCTTCTGGAAGGTTTTCAATTAAGTTCTCACATATTCCAGTCAAAATATAAGGATTCTATTGATGAATTATTTAAACAGATAATAGATGTTAACATAGAGTTAAATGCCGATGAGAGAGCAGAGCTTGAAAGAAATATTAAGAAATTTACCGATTACAGGACATACCTGAGTTTTGACCTTACAGTAAAAGATGCTGAAGATCGGGTTCAGCGTCTTTCAAAAACTTTAAATAAGAAATCAGGAGGAGAAACTCAAACACCTTTTTACATTTCTGTTCTGGCATCTTTTGCCCAGTTATACAGGATCAATGACAGAGGAGATACAGTAAACAGAATGCGTTTGATTATTTTTGACGAAGCCTTCAGTAAGATGGATAGTGAAAGAATACAGGAAAGTGTAAAACTCCTGAGGAGATTCAAACTGCAGGCAATATTATCTGCTCCGCCTGAGAAACTTCCCGATATAACACCACTCGTTGACAGGACTCTATGTGTTATAAAAGGCAGAGACAGTGCTTCTGTAAAGGTTTTTGATAAGAAAATTACTGGAGACAATGAATATGAATTATAAAAATCTTATTCTGACCAGGCTCCTGGATAAATACGAAAAGAGTAAATTCTATCTGGATAAAAACAAATTAAACAGAAGAATATTACTTAAACTCAACTCTTCAGAATTTCCCGAATATGATATTGAAAATACAGAAGTAAAAGAGCATATTAATTCTGTCATTGACGAACTTTACAGAAATGGTTTTATCGAATATGAATGGTTAAAACATGAAGAGAATAATATTATCGATAAAATATGGCCTGTAATCGACAGAATAGATGAAATATATAAAGATACAGAGAGAGTTCCTAAAAAAACCAAAGTAAATAATGTAATTATAATGTTAAAAGAAGCCAGAGAAAATATATCAGAATTGTGGATCAGAAAATTTCTTGAAGATACAGAACTTTCTATAGAGTCAAAAAGAAGTATAACTCCCTTTTTACCTGATGACCTGGAAATAATAAAAGCTTTACTTGTTTCTCTGAAAGTAATTGATAATAAAGGTGATGAAGAATATCTTGAAAGAGTGTTCAGTCTCAAATGTTTTAACGATTCAAAATTCTTCGAAAAAAATTTAAAAAAAAGATTGATTGATATAATAAAAAAATACTTTTCAAGTGAAGATGCAGAAGGATATACAGATGAAGAAATACTGGCTCAAATTAATATTGTAAAAGCGCCGGAACAAATTGATTTCTGTGGAAATGTTACAGGTATTATTGAAGGCCGTCAGATAAATTTTTCTCTCTTCAAAAAAGGGATTACCATTAATTCTCCTACGGCGAGAGAGCTTGAACTTATTGAAGTAACTTCTACAGACAGAATATTATTTATAGAAAATAAAGCAAATTATATTGATTATATCCTTAAAAAAAGAGAAAAAAATGAACTGGTCATATTTCATGGAGGCTTCTATAGCCCGCTCAAAGGATTGTTTTTCAAGAAAATTTATGATGCATGTGCCGGACAAAATGTAGAATTCTATCACTGGGGAGATATAGATGCAGGAGGCTTTAAAATGTTCACCAGGCTTAAAAGCAATATAATAGGAGAGTTAAAGCCTTATTTAATGGATAGAGAAGCATTTATTTCAAAAAGGAATTACTGGATGACTTTTGATAAAAATTATGGCTGTAGCCTGAAGGAAATGTTAAAAAAAGAAGAGTTTAGAGAATTTCATAATGTAATTGAACTTATGGTTCAAGAAAAAGCCAGATTGGAACAAGAAGCATTTTTAGTATAATTTTAATTTTTCCGTAAGAATTTTATCCTGACATTTTCATATTAGAATTTTAGATATATGACAATCAAACGTTCATAAAAATCAGAGTATTTAGATATATAACTTTTAGTAGCTTAAATACTACGTTTTTCGAGATGTGACAAAGTCGAGTTATTTTTTTTCGAGATGTGACAAAGTCGAGTTATTTTCAGATTATTACTTTTCAAACTCTAACAATTTCTTCTCAAGTCTTTCTTTATAAAAACTTCTTGTTCTATAATCTATAGCATCTTTAAAATGTAAAATAAAAGCAGGTTTATCTATATATTTTTCCAATGAATTTGTAAGGCAGAATTTTTCTCCATCTGTATAGAAAAATTCCGGCGAAGATTGTAGTAAAAAATGCACAGGATTTTTTCTGGCTACACTTACATAATCTTTTTTTGTCCAGTTTTTGTAATTACTGCTACCTGGGTGTCTCAGAAGATCTACATAATTCGATCCATGTGAATAAAAGTTTTTAAAACTTTCATATAAGTCTTCATCATTGATAGACATCTTTATATTTCCATTATTATAGAAAGCAAGTAAAACAGGCATTTTATATGTTTTAGTCATACCTGTTTTTTCTATCTCCAGAAGAAAATCATGGGCTTTTGTTCCAATTAGTTCATTTTCCTCTTCTGTTAATTCATTAACTTTTTTAAGAAACGAAAAATAATCTCTGAAGATATTTAAGTCTTTTTTGGTACGTATTATACTGTAAAGGTATTCATCTATATAAGTGTACATCTGGAGTCTCATCGGTCTTAATCCTAAATCTTCTTTTAACCTGAAATATTCATCTTTTACTTTTTCAAAAATACCTTTTTGTTTCTCTGCCATATCTTTAAACAGGTCAACAAGCTTGAAATCAAAATTCACAATACAATCATCAGGATATTCATCTTCAGGCGGAAGTTTTGCTTCCTGGGCTCTTCTGCTAATATGTTGCACATCTCCACTTAGAAGAAATGGAATAAGATTTGCTCTTTTATAATTTCCTATAAAATCAAGTATATTAACGTAGTTTTTTCCTGTTCTTTTTCTCAATCCTCTTCCAAGCTGTTGAAGGAATACAGTTGGAGATTCCGTAGGTCTGAGAAACATAACCATGTCTACTTCAGGTACATCAAGTCCTTCATTAAACATATCTACAGAAAATATAACTTTAATTTCTGAATTTTTAAGTTTTTCTATAGCTATTTTTCTGTCCATTATATAAGTGGAATCATCCATTTCTGTTCGGTGATTATTTTTATTTACATTACCGCTTATTACAGCACAGGATTTTATACCATTCAGAAAGAAATATTTAGCCATATACATAGCATGATTTCTACTGACACAGAATCCAAGAGCCCTTGAACTATTATATTTACAATAATGCTGTAAAATCAGTTCCGCACGTTTATTTATACTTAATAATTCTTCTAATTGTTCTTCATCATATCTGCCATTTTTACAATCAACAGTATTATAATTACTTTCATCATAAATGCCATAATATCTGAAAGGAACAAGAAAACCTTTATTTATAGCTTCTTTTAATCTGATCTCATAAACCAGATTATAATCACACAAGGCAAATATATCCTGGCCGTCAAGTCTTTCAGGAGTGGCTGTAAGTCCTAACAAAAATTTTGGCTTAAAATAATTTATAATATTTCTATAGTTACCTGCAACAGCATGATGGAATTCATCAACAACAATATAATCAAATTCATCTTTTTTAAAAAAATTCTCATTTAAATATTCGTGGCGGCCAATTGTTTGAACAGTGGCAAATAATATATCACAATTACTTTCTTTTTTAATACCACTGAAAAAACCGGTCTTAATTTCAGGTTTTACACATTTAAAAGTCTGTTCTGCCTGGGATAATATTTCTTCTCTATGAGCTATGAAAATAACCTTATTGAAATTTTCCGAATCAAAGGTTGCCAGAAAAGTCTTTCCTATTCCGCAGGCAGCTACAACAATTCCTTTATCCCAGCCTTCAAGCCTTGATTTGTTCAATTCATAAAGAGCTTCTATCTGAGGCCCTAAAGGTCTGGGGAATTTAATAATCTTGCCTGTATCTTCATATTGTGCGGAAACAGGATGATATTTTTCTTTATCTTCTGCAACCTTAAGAAGATCTTCTCTATCATCATCTGGACTTGTGTCTTCCAGCCTTTCCAGAGCTTCAAAGAATTTTGGTTTTCTCCAGCTTCTGGAATATCTTCTCATTTCGTTGTCATCGACAATTATAGAATAATTAAGAAAAAGATCTTCAAATACGTTCCTGAAATGCCGATAGTCTTCAGTATTTTTCAGTGAATTTATTCTGTAATTCCATTCTATACCATCGGTAAGGGCAGAACGTGATATATTTGAAGAACCAACAAATATATCACCATAATCATTATCATATTCAAATATGTAGGATTTAGCATGAAAGGATTTGTTCGGGATACTATAAAAACGCAGGTCTACCCTGTCTTCCAGGGTACTTTTAAGAAGATAAAGAGCCTGAGGTTGAGTTATGTTCAGATAATTGCCACATAAAACTCTTATTAAAGCCCCTCTTTCTGAAGCGGATTTTAAATCTTTCTCCAGTAATCTGACACCTGATTCCATAAGGAAAGCAACTATTATATCAATTTTTCTTGCTTTTAATATAGACTCTTTAAGCCTATCATACAGGTGATCAGAGTCGCCGGTGATACAGTTCTGATTAAAATCATTATGTTTATAAGAAGATAGATATTTCAACGTAATTCCTTTTTCTAATATACTTTTATTAATATAAGGTTTTTCTCAAATCCACCGCGTTTTTTTCTTTTTTCCTCTTTTATTTGTAACAGCTTATTAAAACTAATTCCTTTTTTCTCTGCAATAGCATCTATTACTTCCATTATATCAGATAGTTCTTCAATATTATCACTTTCATAGAATTCATCAAATTCTTCTTTCAATTTATCTTTTAAATATTGCAATGCAGTATCATTACTAACTGTTTGCACTTCAAAAGTTTTTCCATCTTTTTCAATAATTTCCGGTATCTTATCCCTTATAATTTTATCATAAAATTTCATTTAAATCTCACAATCCTCTTAACTATACAGCTATTTTTAATTCCTTTTGATTCTGAATAATAATTTTTGGTTCGGAATTTTTAAGAGGTACAGGTAAACCTCTTTCTTTCAATAAACTTATATGTTCTTTCATTCCACATTTTGCTTTATAAATACAATCCTCAATAGAATGACCTATTCCTGTAAATCCTTTTAATTCAGTAGAATAAAAACCGAAATAATCCGGTTCTTTTGTGGCTTCTATTATTAAAGAATATTCTATATCAATCATTTTTTATCACTCCTTATTTTCCAGACTTAATTCGCTGGCATCAAAATTTCATCCCATCCCCGTCTTCCATCAAGTAAACTCTTCCTTCTCACACCCCGGCACATAATCCAGAAAAATTTCCATATCCTTCCCTTTTTTGCCAGAAGTGCCGACGAAGAGCATGAAAACCTGGCATCACAGTTCTACCATGCCATGACGGGAAAAATCTCTTTCGCCTCTTCAAGCTTTTCCTTCAACCTGTTCAACTGGTCAGACACGTCTGACCAATTCCAAAATCATGAGTTAATCTTTCGGAACGATATTTTATTAGTACTCTATATTTCGCTCTGTCTTTTCCCTGCTTTTCCTCTTCTTTAATAAAGCTTTAATAAAATATTAAAGACAAAGTATTGCTTTTATTAAATTTTAGATAACAGTCTTTAATAAATTAATCTAAAAATTTAAAAATTATTAAAGCATTATTAATCATTTTCCACTGATACCCATACAGGTCTGGCTCTGGAACCTTTATTCTTAATAACTCCTCTTTTATTCGCCATCTCGTTGAGCAAATTATTAATTTTATATTTCTTTTGACTACCATTCAAATGAGCAGGTAATTTATCCATAAGTAATTTATCAATATCATCACGGCCTGCCTGTTTGAATTTAACAAGAAACTTTTTTATAATATCCTGGTAATATTGCTTATTAAAAGCACTATATTTTATATACTCTGCCTTCTCACCCGAAGTTGCTGCTATCCTGGCAGTCAGATAGGGTTTCGGATATCTCCCTTCAACCAGGCGATTTTTCTTTAATAAATGAAAAGCTTCTTTACTTATTTCCTGTCCTTTTTGAACTTTATCCAGCAGAATAACAGTCCCCAGGTCGAGATCTGTTCTTTCAATAAGCAATCTGGAATAATTTTCATCTATAATATGACCGTAGACCTTTAATTTTACACTGTCAAGTTCGGAAAAATCATATTCAGGAAGAGGAAAATATTTATTCTTCTGTTCAAGGAACATATTCTTTATGCCCTGGCCGATTCGGTCGATCATATCCAGATTAACCATAGCCTGAACAAGAAAAGGATTTCTGTATTTATTCGGCGTTTTCTCCCTGAAAATATAATCTTCTACCGTTCCTTCATAGAAATTACCGGCATTGATAAAAATCAATTCTTTCGGCTTTTCCAGAACTACTACCCTGGATCTCAGAGAATAATTCTGATGGGCAATACAATTATTCAAAGCTTCCAGTATTACCCACTGATCATATTTATCCACCTCAACAGGAACAAGCATATTTTCAGGAAGAATTTTATATTTTATATTTCTGATCTTTTGATAAATATTATTTACAGTAAGAAAAAATGGAGGTTCGAAGTGTTCATAACCTTTTTCTTCTCCGTCCAGTTTCCATGTAATCATAGCAACAGAAGGAGACAGGTAATGAGTTGCTTCAGGTTTACCGAGAAGAATTATGGCACTGTTTGTTATCTCTCCGTTAATTGTTATTCTCGCTTTATCTAAAAAAGTCAATGTATCCCATCTATCAATCCCGAAAACAAAAGATTTATTTTTATTCCTGATTTTATATTTTTCCCTGGCCTTATTTACTGCATCTTCATCCAGATCTTTAATTGAAGCACCTTTACAGATCTGTGCAGACCAGTCGTAATAATTAACCTGATTCCTTATCTGTTCTATTTCCTGAAGATTTAAAGCTCCGAGAGATTCTCCGTCTCTGCCGTAATAATGACCTTCCCATGCTGTAGGAATACCTCCGGGAGAAGCAGGGATTTGAAACATAATTACCCTTCCTTCAGGGAAATGAAGTTCATGTATTTCTGTAAAAGTAATATTATTTGTAGTTCTTCTGGCTATTTCAAATTTTAAACTTTCCAGCGAAGCTCTATCAGGACGGTATCTGGTGCCCACAATTTTCTTCTTCTTATCTTCCACACCGAAAATTAACCATCCATACTGCTTTTCTTTTAGATTGGCTTCATTACTGAGAGCAGAAAAATATTTACCAATATCGTCAAAATCAAAATTATTTTTTGCCTCTTTAAATTCCAGCCACTCTGTCTCAGAAGGCAGAGAGCGAAATTTATCTAATAATTCTTCAATTTTAATGTCA
This sequence comes from Bacillota bacterium, assembly GCA_022704525.1. Classification (GTDB taxonomy): domain Bacteria; phylum Vulcanimicrobiota; class SpSt-956; order SpSt-956; family JAKJGF01; genus JAKJGF01. The sequence goes on from JAKJGF010000059.1 coordinate 12,305, forward strand.
ATCATAATTCTTCCTTTACCAGAATCTTATAAGCTCACATTCCGGCTCCCCATCAAACAGCCTTTTCCTTCTCCTCTCCCGGCACATTCCAGAAACTTCAAAATCAATCTTATCATTTAACTGTGTCATAGAGTGTCACAGAAATATTTTTTCTATATATAAAAACTCAATAAAACAAGTATATATTTTATATAAAATATACCGGCATTATAAAAAATATCATTATTTAACCAGAATATCAGCTATTTTATTATAAACAAAAAAAAAGTAAAGTCAAATTACATGTAAAAGATTACTAAAACTGAAAGAAATTCATTCTAAATAAACACAGGCAAATAAAAAATCCAATAAATAAGCCAGTGCCGGTTTTTGTAATTTATCTTCCGGGAAAGAAGCATATAAAAGGGAAAAGAGAAAGATTCCCTGAAATAAAAGGTTACTATAGTGCAAAAAATTCTTTCTCATAATCCTGAAAATCTGTTAATCCCGAAAATCCCGGTTCAGACAATTATAAAGGAGAGAGACCGACAAAAGCTGCCGGGGGAAGATTTTTTATAGTGGAATTTATTCTAAAACCTGCCTGTTGAAAATGTTTATCTGCTGTTAATGCCTGACGTAAATCATAATCTTTCATAACAAGAAATGACATACAATCTGTCAATCCCCACTCTTTATCCAGTCTTTCCTGATAAAGTTTAAAGGCTCGTTTATATAAATCTTCTGAATATGAAACAATTGTAATATCCGGGTCACTTTCCATCGACTTAATCAATTGAATAGCAACATGGCGATATCTTTTTTTTGATAAAGCATTGGCTATTTCTAAAATTACTGCATGAGTAGTGATTAATTTAATATTATGTTTTTTGATATCTATAGCTATGGATTTTGCTTTTTCATAATGGCGATCATTAAAAGAACATATTGCTATCACATAAGATGAATCCAGGAAAACTTTATTTGTTATCAATATTTAAGCCTCCATAAAGATAATCGTCAAAATTCTCAGACCAGTCAGGAGGACCTTCTATTTTAACAGAAAGGGCTGTATCAATAAATGAGAGAGGCTTTTTATCCTCTGTATCTACAGATTCAATTATTAATTTTACACGGGTATTGGGTGCTAAATCCAGTGGATTTTCCGGCTTTAATACCTGCCCGTCAAAAATTGCCTGAACTATTTTACTCATTTTATCACTTCCTTAAATGAATAATTCTATAAATATATTAGCATAAAAAGTATTATTCGGGAAGTTACTCTTATAACTATACTTTCGCATTTTTTAAATAAAAATTTATCTTAAAAGATATTATAACACACTATATTAACAATCAAAGAATCTAAAGAATTAAACAATCAATCTAACAAGCTGTTCCGGAAGGGCGCATTCCCAATTTGTAGAGGATGCTATAAAACCCTTACAGAATGAGCAAAAGATTTATTCAAGTTTCTTTGGACGATTTTTCTATATCAAAGAGCAAAAACCAATTAGCATAAGGGTTTTAACTACTACAGAACATTTATTCGGTATATATTTCTCTATATTTTGGGAATGCACCCTTCAATTGTATGTCCGTAATTTTTACAGACTGTTATGATTGATAGTTTCATAATTAAAATAAATTATTATTACTTAATATTTGCTCGGTTAAGACCTTCGGCAATCCACATTCTCATTAAAGTTTGATATCCTATGGCTTTGCTTTTAGCAATTTTTTTAGTTTTGTCTATAAGTTCTTGATCCAAACGGATGGTGAGAAGTTTTTTTTTCTGTTTCCTTTTGAGAATTTTTTTCTGCAATTCATTAGAAATCTCTATCTTCTCTTTAACTTCTTCAGTATCATCAAAGTAATCCACCGAACTATGAGTATCCCAGAATTCTATTTCTTCTTCTTCAGATTTAAAGAATGGAATTTTCATAGCTAATTATCCCTCCAGATGTTTTTTATACATTTTCATTTCTTTCCTGTCCATATTTCTTGCTGTAATTGGACGAATTATATTTCTATCTTTAAATATAAAAACAACCAGGAGATACCTGCCATTAAAAGTCTTTCCGTAGGCCAGGTATTTTCCATCTTTTGTTTTTCTATAAAAGGGAAGATTGATAAATATTTCTTCTACTTCTTCTGGAAAAACATTATGAAGTGCTATATGTTCTTCATTTTTACTATCCCATTTAAAAGATTCAATTCGCAAAACAAACCCTCTCTTATATGTTACTACAAAATAGCTACAAAATCAATAGAGATTATATAAAGTTATATATTTCTGAGTAATTATCTCAAGGGTAAAACCCTGTATTACTTTTTGCCGGGCACTGTAAGATAATTCTTTATATCTTTCTTCATTACTTAAAACCCATTCTATACCTTTTGCAAGATCTTCATCTTCATAAGGTTCTGCCAGATATCCATTTTTCATATGATCCACCATATCCGGTATACCGCCTGCATTAAAAGCAACTACCGGTGTGCCGCAGGATAATGCTTCCAGGGTGACAAGGGATTGGCTTTCATACATAGATGGCACTACTACTACATCAGAGGCGGAGTAAAGTAATACCAGACTTATATCATCATATAATCTTCCGGTATATCTTGTGGAAAAAGAAAAATCCTGTGGATTTTGGGGAGCATAAGAACCAAAGATTAAAAGTTCTATATTGCTCATTCGTTTATATAATGTTTTTAAAGCTTTTATTAAAAATCGAAATCCCTTGTTTTTATCAACAGTTGGCGATAATCCACCAAAAAGAATAAGCTTTTTATCGTGAGGCAGATTTAAAATGTCCCTTGCTATTTTTTTTTCTATTGGTTTAAAAAAATCCTGATTTATGCCGTTTGGGATAATTTCAATGTTAAAATTTTTCATAAGTGAGCTTTGTTTTGTACATTCAGCCATCCACTTACTCGGTGTCACCAGAATCATTCTATCTTCTAATGTCCTGTAAACTCTGATCTTTCTGTTATAAACCCATCTGCTTAAATCATATGTGCAATTACTTCCAAGTTGAGGACAGGCTCCACATAAATGAATATACTTTTTGCACTCAAAAGGTATATGACAGCCTCCTGTAAAAGGCCAGCTATCATGAAGAGTCCATATTATGGGAATATTTATTTCTGATAATATTGTAACAGGGATAAAACCTTTGCATATCCAGTGAAGATGGATAATATCAGGTTTTAGGTTTTCAATCTTTTTCTTATTGTTTGGTAACCAGGATATATTCCAAGTTCTTTCATGTTTCGGATAAAAATATAAAGGTAAGGCGTCAATATGAGGTCTTAACAAATTGATAGCTTTATTGATTTTGCCCTCAGGGGCTAAGATAGAGGGATCATCGCTTTTTTTATTCTGTACCAGCATATGAGATGTAATACCTTTATTTTGTAACTTTTTATGAAGTCTGTAGGCAGCACGGGCGGCTCCTCCTTCAATATCGCTGGTACTTAACATGAGTATATTCATTTCAATTAACTTTTCTTTAAATATAAAATTTTTTATTGCTTTTTACTATTTTTTATAATAATATTTTAGTGCTAGAAGTTTATATTCCTTCTTTAAATAAATATTAATTATAGTTAGTTTCATAACAATCCATAATTAATAAATTCGTAAAGCGTAAAGTATGATGCGTAGTTATAATAACCCATTACGCATTACGCATCACGAATTATTTAAATTCCAATAAGTTATGAAATACATTAATTTGATTATTATAGTTTTTTTTGCAAATTAAATTGCAGAAGTTATGTGAACATTATGAAAGGAACAAAAAATAGAATAGCCATACTTATGACCTGCCATAATCGTAGAGAAACTACTTTGTCCTGTCTGAAAGCAGTTTTTAAACAGGTACTTCCTGAAAGTGTTACTTTTAATGTATTTCTGGTAGATGACGGAAGTACTGACGGCACGGGCGATGCAGTCAGATCATATTATCCTTCTGTTGCTGTACTGGAAGGAGATGGGAGTTTATTCTGGAATAGAGGTATGAGAAAGGCTTTTGCTGAAGCAATGGAAAGAGATTTTGATTATTACCTCTGGCTGAATGATGATACAATATTATATACGAAAGCTTTAAAGATTTTACTGGAAACGGTATGGAAAGTTAAAAAAACGGATAATTCCGGGTGTATAATAGCAGGTTCTATATGTGATCCTGAAAGCGGTGTCCCTACATATGGAGGGTTAATACGTTATACTAGATGGCATCCTTTGAATTTCCGTATCCTTAAACCACGGGGTAAACCTTTACCCTGTCATACTATGAATGGTAACTGTATTCTTATACCGGGAGAAGTGGCTAAAGCAGTTGGTAATCTTGATGGTTCCTTCAGTCATAGTATTGGTGATACTGATTATGGTTTGAGAGCTGTAAAGAAAGGTTTTTCTATATTGATTTCTCCTGAATATGTTGGAACCTGTGAAAGAAAAAATAATTCTATTTACGGGAGAAATCAGAAAATGACTCTGAGAGAATTGATTAAAAAGGTAAATCAACCCACAGGACTTCCTTTTAAAGAGTGGATGATTTATACAGGAAGATATACAGGAATATTCTGGCCTTTTTACTGGGTAAGACCATATGTGAATATGTTTTTAAAGGCAACTATGTTATCTATTTTAAAGTGTTTCAGGAAGAAGATATGAAAGAACGTTCTAAAACTGAATTAACTCCTGGAGAATATTTTTTAAAGTGTCATTTATGGCTTCTTGCAGGCTATGCCCTTATGGGAAGAGGTCTTGCCTATATAGGAGTTAAACCTCTTTTCATAGGTGATATTATGTTAATTACTGGCATATTAATTGTAATTTTTTATTATAGTAATTCTCTTAATAAAGTTTTAAAAATTCTTCCGGCAAAATTGCTTTTAATATTTATTATACTTGGTGCTATAAGGACAGTTCCATATATTTCTATATATAAAATGAATGCTTTCCGTGATGGTGCAGTCTGGGGATATGGATTTTTTGCTTTTGTTATTGCTTCTTTATTGATAAGTAAACCGGCGTATTTAGTATTTTTTATCAATCGATTCAGGAAATTTATTCCTCTATTTTTAATACTCTTTCCTTTTTTAGGTGTATTTCAGAATAATATGCCTTTTTTACCGGGTTCTTCAACTAGAATTATTAGTATAAGACCCGGTGAGGCAGGTGTTATAATTTCCGGTATTTTTATATTCATTTTGTCGGAATTAATAAATATGAAAAATTTCTGGTTTTATATACTGGCATTTGATATTATTTATTGTCTTCTTTCAAGCCGCACTGCTACTCTGGCTATTATAATTCCTTTTCTTTTATTCGGTTTTATAAGAGGATTTAAAAAGAAAGTTCTGTATATTATTATTGTCTTCAGTATTGTTTTACTGGTTTTAAATTTTTCCGGTATGCTGTCTGAATTTGATAAAAATAAATTTAAAAGTATTTTTATTAGTGTTGAGGAAAGTTCTGAGGAAAGTGTCAGGACTATGGAAATGTCTAAAAGATGGAGAGTTATGTGGTGGAAGGTTATTATTAACTATACCTTTTACGGGGAATATTTTTTGACCGGCAAAGGATTTGGTATTAATCTTGCCGATGATGATGGATTTCAAACGACAAGGGATCATGCACTCAGAAGTCCTCATAATGGACATTTGACAATTCTTGCCAGAGCAGGGGTGCCCGGTTTTTTTCTATGGATATTATTACAGGCAAGCTGGGGGTGGAGAATACTTCAAAATTTCTATCTCAGTAAATCCAGAGGACATATTATGTGGTCAAAATTTTTTCTTTTTCTTTTATCTTTCTTTTTATCTTTTCTTGTAAATGCCTCTTTTGATGTTTATTTAGAAGGTCCCCAGGGGGGAATATGGTTCTGGAGTGTATTTGGTATTGGTATTGCTTCAAGTTATATATATAAAAATTTTCCTCAGATTTTGGAGGAAAATTAGATTTTCTCTCCTTCAATATATCTCAGTGTATAATCTGCGGGTCAACTGATAAGAGTTTCTCATATCTTTCCTGAGATAAAATTCCAATATATTTTAAATATTTAGCTGCTGTTTTGTATTTTGCAAGATAGGTATAATGAGAAAAATCCAGATTTGTCCATTCCCAGGACATTTTTGTACCACAACCCAGGTTCAACATGGATTTCCCGTTTTTCATTATTTTTACAGGAAAGTGATTTTTAAAAAACATATCTATTCCCCTGATTTTTTATATTTCTTTGAAAGGTATATATATTGAAATAAGGGTACGTATCTTTCTTTTTTAATTTATAACAGGTATTCATATGTTTTATAAGTTCTTCTGGTTTACCCCAGTAAAATTCTCTATTAATAACAAGTATGACAGAACTGGATTTTTTAGATAATTTACTTATCTGGTCTGCCATATCTTTTTTATCTAAATTATGTCCATCAATTATACTATTACACTGGTAATATCTGAATACCTCCATATTACCCCAGAGTAATACAGCAGGTGTATCTTTGTTTTTATTTACGTACTCCCCTACAGAACGATAATCGTCTCTATAATAATCTTTATCAAAGTAGTAATGATAAATAGAAAATAAATTGAGTCCTATTAGTAATAAAATTGATACCTGTGTGTAATAAAATAGCCTTCCTTTTATTAGCAAGGGTCTTGAGTCAGTAAATAAAGAAGATAAAATAATACTTACTGGTATTAGGGAAAAATAAAAATGTCTCGGTTGCAGGTTAAGTTTTGTTACAACCGTAAAGAAAATTATAAGTAAAGTGGATAATAAAAAGAGACATATAAAGAAATAATCAAGCTTTTGATTCTGTTTTTTAAAATTATCTTTTAGAGTATTTATTAAAGATATTATAATTATAAGAATTATCGAGAATAGTAATAGTAAATGAGGCCAGTAATGTAAGATAGCCTGTATTTTATCTGTTCCTCTCAGTTTTTCCATGGGGGGGCCATAGGTTGTTCCAACTATAATGCCATAAAAAACAAAGGAGATATTTTGTAATATCGATTGATGAAGCCTGCTTACATTATGTGAGACAAAAGATGACGTAATATAAAATATCATTACAGGTAAAGATAAAATTCCTGATGGAATCCACCATTTTAACCAGGTTTTTATATTCCTGTAAATCAGCAAATGTGATAAAGAAAGAGCTAAGATAAATAGAATATTAAATAGACTAGCAGTAATATTCAACAGGCATATTATTGAAAAAGATATTATCTGGAAATCTATATATCTGGTTTCTTTTGTTTCTTTTAAACTCTGACTGAATAGATATAAAAGTATTGTATTCAGCAGTATAAGAAATGAATAAGGTCTTACTTCCTGGCTGTAATAAACAGCATAAGAACTGAATGATAGTATAAATATTGAAATTATTGCTTTGTTTTTTCCGTAGAGATTTAGAACAGTAAAAAATAAAATAATAATTGTAATTGTACTACATAGAACGGAAAAGAATCTTAATGTAAATTCAGAACTTCCCAGGAACTGACGCCAGAAAAAGAGAAGTATATGATATAATATTCCCTGATAACGGTCTATTGTTATAATTCTTGTTATGGTTTCTGTAAGGTTGACTCCGCCTGAATAATAGATAGTACAACCTTCGTCATACCATAGACTTTGATTTGTGAGAAGATAAATACGAAATAAAAAACCAGTAAATAGAATAAAACTTGTAATTAATAGATCTTTCTTTTTCAAAAGTTACTCTCCTAAATTCTTAATGTGTCGAGACTTTTCTTTCTCCTTACATTACTTATTATTCCGTTCCAAAGCTATATTATATATATTCATAACAAGTTCATAATTACGCTCTGCAGTATACTTCGTCTCATATTCATTTCTCGCTTCTTTCCTCATTCGGCTCAGATCATGAGATAGCATCCATTCTATTTTCTCCGTTAAATCTTCCACATTTCCCGGCTGAAAAAGAAGTCCTGTTCTTTCAGTGGTCACCACTTCGGCAATAGCTCCAATATTAGAAGCTATAACAGGCGTTCCCTTTGCGAAAGCTTCTATAGCCACCCTGCCAAAGGTTTCGTACCACTCGGAAGGAAAAATAAGAAAAGTGGCTTCTCCCATAATTGGGTAAAGTTCAGTTACGGGAAGTCCGCCTAAAAGTTCTACATTACTTTTATTTTTTATTTTCTTTTCCAGAGGACCCGAACCTGCAATCTTTAAGGTAAAATTCTTTCCGATTTTTTCCCAGGCTTTTAAAAGTGTTTTTAAGCCCTTTTCTTCGGAAAGGCGGCCTGAGTAAATAGCATAATTTCCTTTACCTGAGCCACATCCAGGGTCAGGGTATACGAAATTCGGCTTTACAATAATTTTATGAGGGGAAAATCCGTTTTCAATATATTTCTGTCTGGAGAACTCAGTATTTGCTATATATATATCCACCATTTTATCCCAGGTTTTAATCATACTATGGTAAGTTAGCATAGCACAGACTACTGCCGAACCGGGTAAACTGTTTCGGTAGCAGGAATGAATAATTCCCGGATAGGGGATAGGTTTATTAAGACATTCTTCACATACCTGGCCATTGCGGAAAAATAGTGCGCCAGGGCACAGGAGTCTGTAATTATGAAGTGATTGCACTACTGCTACGCCTTTTGATTTTGCGGCATAGTAAATTGAAGGAGATAGGAGGGGGAAGAAATTTTGTACATGAATTAAATCAAATCTCTCTTCTGAGAGAATCTTCTTTACATTACTGTAAGTTTCTCCAGACCATATAGAGTTAAGAGCAGTTCTTATAAAACCTATGTCATCTATTCTTCTATTGTGTTCTTCATAGAAGTGGATTTTATGGCCTTTTTCTGTTAAAAGTTTTTTTTCTGATTCACATGACTCATCTTCACCACCCCGGATTTTGTAATAATTGTGGGCTAATAAGATTTTCTTTTCTGAAATTAATTCCTCAGAAAGGCCATGGACAAAACTTTTCTTTGCAGTCTCTATTGTTTTGTTTCTTTCACTATCTTTTCTACCCTTTTTAAAACTCATTTTCCCCCATCTCAAGTATCCTGGCTACCTCTTTTCTGTCTATGCCGGCAAGAAGCATTTTTCTGGCAGACTCAATTTTACCTTCCAATTTACCTTTTTCTATTCCTTTTTCTATTCCTTTTTCTATTCCTTTTTCTATTCCTTTTTCTATTCCTTTTTCTATTCCTTTTTCTATTCCTTTTTCTATTCCTTTTTCTATTCCTTTTTCTATTCCTTTTTCCATGCCCTCTTTCAAACCTTTACTATAGCCATAACGTTCAAAAGTTGTTACATATGGCATTCCACTCACCTCCTCAAATTTACTCATTTCTTCATAATAAATTTTCTCATATTCTTCTGGTAAATTTATTAACCAGTCAATAAATCGCAATAATTTTAGAGAATCTTTTCTGTTAAAGATAGATTTTGATAAAACTATTTTCAATGACAGTTTTTTATCATTATCTTTTTTCACTTCAAGGAGTCTTATATAAGTTTTCACTACTATAGCAAAAGGATTGTCGTTATTCTTTAACTCATCAAGCCTGTTTTTATAATCTATTAATTTCACAACTGGATAATCAAAGATAAGACGGAACAGTCCTGCTTTGAATTCATAAGGGCCGGGACGAAATCTTTTATCTTTATCTGTGAGAATGACAAGACTTACAACTTCTTTATGATATCTATCAAAAATTCTGTAATTATATGTGTATATACGTTCAGAAAATTTCTTTTCCTTTTTTCCCTGAACTTCTACATGACAGAGACACCACCGTTCAGTGCCATCTTTAAAATAGATTTTAACCAGTTTATCAGCAAATCTTTTTCCTGTTTCACCGGTTTTCATTATCTTTTCAAGTTCCTTATCCAGAAAAACCGGCTCTTTAGTAAAATCTATCTCTTTATATAAATCATAAAAGAAAAACTCCATAAACTGAGGAAAAAGTTCCTCCAGAATATCTTTCCATGCACTGTCTTCTAATTTAGTCTGTCTTTTTAACGCCATTGAGCTATTCCTTTCATAATTTTATTATAAATCTTTTTACTTATTTTGTCTATTTTCCCCAAATGCCAGATAGTGTAAAATAAAAGCTGCTTCAAGTTATGGTTTACGAATTTTAAGACTTCTTAACTCTTCTATTGATAAACCTGTTAATTCTGAAATTAATTCCTCAGAAAGGCCATGGGCAAAACTTTTCTTTGCAGTCTCCATACCTTTATATTATATCTGCAAAAGTTTTCTCTGTCTTCCTGAAGTACCATATCCCGCTTAAAAGTATAAGAACCACAAGTCCTGTAGAAAGGGCAAAGCCCGGCCAGTATATGAAACTTTTTCCTCCCAGAATTGCCCATCTGAAACCGTCTATTACACTTACCATGGGATTTAAGGAATAAAGGAGTCTCCAGTTCTCAGGGACTATGGTACTGCTGAACCCAACGGGAGATAAGTAAAGACCGAACTGAACTATAAAAGGAACTATATAACGGAAATCACGGTATTTTACATTAAATGCCGCAAGCCATAGACCTGCTCCCATAGAGGCGGCAAAGGCAATGAGAATAAAGATGGGAAGTGTCAGTATCTTCCAGTCAGGGATAACCATATAGTAGACCATGAGTAGTGCCATTAAAACAAAGGAGATAAGGAAATCCACAAAGCTTACCACTACTGCACTTGTGGGTATGACAAGCCTGGGGAAATATACCTTTGATATGAGATTTGCATTTGTTATGAGACTGTTGCTGCATTCCGAAAGGGAATTGGCAAAGAACTGCCAGGGAAGCATGGCGGCGAAGACTAAAATGGGATAAGGGACGCCTTCTGAAGGGAGTTTTGCCAGTTTGCCGAAGACTATTGTAAAGACAATCATGGTGAGAAAGGGTCTTATTACACTCCAGGCTATACCTATGACGGTCTGTTTATATCTTACGAGAATATCACGCCAGGCCAGAAAATAGAAGAGTTCTCTGTAACGCCAGAGATCCAT